>NZ_JBHILQ010000049.1:0-3724 GCF_042193395.1 Bartonella sp. TT29SHDZB | reverse complement strand
TTAAAACACGCCGCCTTACTCCATAATCATAGCCATCTTCAATTGTTTCACTTTGCGTTGAGATATTAATTGCAGGCGTGTTCTCAACGGAAAAGTTGAAATCACGCATATTGAAAACATTGTCACCAGCTGCCGTCTTTGCTGCTTTAATCAACGCAACAAAGCTTTCCCTTATCGTTTCTCTCGGATGCATGAGTGTTCCTGTTATTTAACATTTATCCTTTTCTTTATATTGGTATCGTGCTATGATACGTAAAAGAACGAATAAAGGTGATTTGGTGATTGAATCTTTTGCTGATAAGCGGTGTAAAGATCTTTTAGAAGGCAATCCGCCCAGAGACTTTCCCACCACTCTAGTGCGTATAGCCCAAAGAAAATTGTTTATGCTCGATAAAGCAGTTGATCTTAAAGATTTGCGTAGTCCTCCGGGAAATCGTCTAGAAGCATTGAAAGGAGAGCGTAAAGGTCAATATTCTATCCGTATTAATGACCAGTTTCGTATTTGTTTTGAATGGCGCTCTAATGGCGCCTATGAAGTTGAAATCATAGATTATCATTGATCTGTAGGAGGTCGAGATGAAAAATTATATAGCGATTCATCCCGGAGAAATTTTACGAGAGGAATATTTAAAAGAATATGCTCTCTCTGCTTATGCTCTTGCAAAAGCATTAAATGTTCCACGTACGAGAATAGAACGTATTGTTGCTGAAAATAGTCCAGTGACTCCCGATACAGCACTAAGATTAGCCTATTTTTTTGATACTACTGCTGAATTTTGGCTTAACATGCAAGCTGCTTATGACGTTAGTATATTACAAACTGAAAAAGCAGACGAATTTGCCAAAATCAATAAATTTGAATGTAGGGTTTAACCACTCCCCATTTTAAGAACAGGGAGGGGAGTTGTGTTTTTAAGTTAAGCAGCTTTTACAACAGGACTTTCCAAAGTAGGAGCATAAGCTTGCAATAACGGATTCATGCTATGCGGTAGTTCTGAAGTTCCAAAACCTGTAAGAACTGCAAGAATCTTTGTAATATTCGGCACCTCATCTTGAAGTTTTAAAATCAAAGCTTTTTCTATTGCATCCATGGTCTCAATGAGAGCATTAAAAGCTTTATCTTCGACATCATCACGATCAGAAAATTAAAACAATGCCATCCATAAATCGCACAAAAAATCGATACTGGTATTCATTGCCCCCCCCCCAAAAGATTTGCTCTCTTAAACATGCTAATCCTCTGGATGTGATTTTCGTTGAAGGCAGCACCTTTACTGTACCATCCGGTCTTTGAATAGTAATAGCAGGACAATCCATAAATCCTTTCTTGATCTTGTCCTGATAAGGTAACAGTGGCGTCCTTAGAGCCCGTCGATACACCCAATCATGTTTACGCAAGTAATCAGTTAAGTCCTTAGGTCGTACCTCTAACATCTTTTCTGCTTCAATAAGACCAAACAAACCATCAGAGCGTTTTAAACCATCAAGTGCTTCTGCTTTTGGTGCTAATTCAGCAATAACATGATCTTTCTGCTCTATTTGATTTTGTAGGTGATTCAAGACACCAAGTAATGCTTCAGGTTTGGAGTAGTCAACTTGTGGTGTCACTACTTGTTTCAAAAGCCGTTCACATTTGTTAAAGTATTGACGTGCTTCATGCCCTTTATCATTACGCTCTATTATCGAAAGATGTTTAGCCATGTCTAACGTAATGTGGTATTCTTTTACCTTTCCACCGCTTACTAAATTTTTAGTAAGCGTTATAAAGTTTATATTTTCCTGAAATTTACATTCTTTAATGCGATTTTTAATCCAATTTCTAAATTCAGACTTTATTTCCAAAAACGCATGCAAATCACGCGCGTTAACAGTTTGAATTGTTTCTTGGCCAATAGTTTGTTCTTTAATTTTTATAGAGTATTCATGATGAACTCCTTACTACTTAGATGTTTTTCATTGACTCTTTAATTAGAAAGTGCCGAGCACTGAAAAACACGGTAGTAAGCCCGTCGTTATGCTTTCCTATGAAGGTGTTTTATAGCATAACCACACCCCACAAGATCACTATATGCGAGTAACATACAATGAGTCAAAGCCTTTAATGTGCGAAAATAAACTATCTCGGTAGCTTATCCGCTTAGTATTTAAGGTGTTCGTTAGGTTCCTGTTTCGATTATTCATACTCCTGTAATAATATCACTTTTTTCTAAAAATCATAAGCACATATTTACTTTATTTGTCGACTCACTTTAGATTTTCCAGCTTAGTTTTTTATTTATAGTGGAGGGGACAATAATGCTCGACATACTTGATACAATTGCGATGATCGTATGTTTGTTGTCGTTACCGGTGATGGTTGTCGGACTTGTTTTAGTGTGTATAAAAAAATGGCGTAAAAATGGATTGAAAACCCTTGGTATTGGAGTCTTATTATTTCTCGGCTCTGCAATATTAGGTGCGTTTTTTTTTCACAAAATCAAACCAGATCAAGTTGCGTACAATAATGAAATTTTTTCCTCCTCCTCGACTTTATTAATAGATGTTGCTACTCAAAATGAAAGCGTGACAAAGGTACTACCTGAGAATACTGATAAGCAAAGTATCCATGTTCAAGATAAAAAGTCAGACGAAAATGATGGTCTAGGTTTTTGGGGATGGTTCAGGTTAATTTTCTTTGCATTTATTGTATTGTCTATTTTTGTTCATTGGCAAGATAAACGCAACAAACGTTTTAAAGAAAAAGTTTCAGAGCAGGTTTTAATGCCTCCCCCCATATCCATCCTTCTTCTGATTTATCAGTTGTTAATAAAATGTCGCCGGAACTTGAAAAAAAACGGTTAGAAAAGAGGGTACAGATCGTTCTCCTTTGTGCTCTACTGATTGGAGGCATTGTGGTAACAGTAACTATTACGCCATGGTTATTAGTACCCATTTTTATTGTTTTAATTTTTGTTATTATTGCCTATCGTGAGACAAAAAAGGAAAAAAGCTTTGAGCAAGAAGTTGCTCTGTGGCAATCAGATATTCCTCCCTCTAATTTTGAGGAAGCATGTGAAATGTTTCAAGAACTTGACGCAAGTGAATATGATTATCGTTTAGTACAAAATGAAAAACTGTTGAGAGTTCAAGAACGCGTTACCTTTGATATTGGCGAAAATACTCCAATTTTAGGACGTCTTTTAGTAACAAATCAAGCTATTGTATTTGAAAGCCCTGAAGATAATGAAAGGACTACTTGGGCAAGAATTGCATCAGTAACTATAACATACCAAGGATGTCACATCAGTCACCGTACCGGCGCACCATGGAATTACCGATTTAGTGCTATTCCAAATCCAAGGTTTGCAGCAGTAATCCGAGCTCTTGGGCAGCCTTATTGATTTTGAAACACACAAGACAAAGGTTCCTCATTGTTTTATCTCTCGCAAGATAAGCTTATACATACCGGATTCTGAGGCTTGGACATCTGTGATCACGAAGTGCTCTTGAGAAGAGGGGGCTTTGTTGTTTTCAGGGGAAATGATTACAACACTATCTTGAGGTTTTGGTGGTATTCCCCCGATATCATTGATACAAAGATCAAGTTCCTTTCTTGGAATTGTGGTGGGGATTCTGCCACCGGCGTCCGATTCCGAATGTTTAATGCCGTAAATCGCTGTGATACGAAAAGATTGCTGGTTGTCCTTTCGCGTGTAGATGATGGGCTGCCCAAAAGTGTTGCGCA
>NZ_JBHILQ010000048.1:0-3789 GCF_042193395.1 Bartonella sp. TT29SHDZB | reverse complement strand
GTGTTTTTAACACCAGCCAAACCTTTATCGCCAGAGCTTAAGCCAACTTGCTCAACCCCCTCACGCACCGCATGATTGTCAATATAGCCTGTCAACTTGGCATCAAGCGTGCCACCAGCTTCAATCGTGCCGTAAACAGCATCATAAGTGCGCGTGATTATTACAGGATCATCAACATATTCCGATGTGTCTGTATCTCCTATTTGAGCCACCCCTGCACCCAAAATATCACCAGATGTAGTCTCAATGCGTGTTGTCGTCTCAATCTTGGTTGTTTCGGTTAAATCACGCCCCTCATTGAGCAGCGTATCGCCATGCATCACAATGTTGCCATTGGCAGCAATTAAACTATAACTATTGCGGATATCGCCGGCATGAACCGTGAGATGACGCCCTGCTAAAATCTGGGCAGCATTATTGGTAAAATGAGGCTGCTGCTGACTAACCGTCGTTGTAACTCTGGTAGTTGTGGTAGTTGTATCAACAAAAAACCACCCATCTGTTTCGGTATGTGATGTTTCATAGACATTGCGATTCACCACTTTATCGCTAACTTCAACCCCGCCTTCACGCATGTTGGTGAGCGCTGAGACATCGAAGGTCATATCGCCTGACACGGCTTCTAAAAGACCCGAGCTGTTGATCACATGACCAGCCCGCTCTCCACTTAAGCCACGGATGATGAGATTGTCTTCAGCAATGACGTCGGCAAACTTATTAATAAAATCCCCATCTAAGGAGAAAATGGCAGATTTCTTGGCATAAATCAGCCCACTATTACTCAGATCAGCGCTCACATTGAGCGCAACCCCATCACCACTTGAGCCAATACTGCCGGCATTGTCCAAAACATCTGCGGTTAAGACAAAAGCACCACCACTTTTGAGTACACCGTCTTCACCATTTAAAACCAGAGCAACTTGCCCCAATGACGGATCATGGCTTTCTGCCATAAGCGTAAAGCTATCACTGGCTAAAAGCTGACCGGAATTGGCTAAAGACCCAAGCTTCGCTTCAACAACACCGCCCACCATAATACCGGAATTACTTAAAACATCATGGCTGTTGAGAGTAAGTACTCCGCCTTGCGCTTCCACAAGCCCATCCTGGGTGAATGTGCCTGCCTTCAGCGTTACATCATAGGCGCCAACCTCACTTGTCTCACCCAGCGTCAATATGCCATCGGTTGAGAGCTCAACCCGCTTTTTAGAGACAATGCGCCCCGTTTGGTTCAGAGTGTTTTGCGCATGCAAAGCAATGGTATCATTGCTTTCTATTGTGCCACTATTGCTTAAATCACCATGGCTGGTCAGTTGAAGGTCACCACGCTCAATCTCTATGTGCCCTGCTTGGATCACACTATCAGCAACAATATTGACTGCCCCTTGCGTCGAAATAAGACCATCAACATTCTCAAAACTGCCCACATCAATGCGCAAACCATCCCGCGCTAAAACATGTGCACCTTCATCATGTGTAGCGTTTTGTTGGTCTGAATTTGTCGTTTCAGCGCTTTTATTGACAAAAGACGTTGCAACAATCTTCATCTCACCGGCTAAAGCACTGAGAAGACCAGCCTCATTATTTATATGACCAGCACGTATCTCTTTCAGCCCACCAATGCTGAGAGCCTCTTCAGCAATCATTCTGCCCTGTGTGTTGGTTAAATCACCATCACTGAATACGTCCATAGATTTTTTGGCGTAAATCAGCCCACTATTGCTGACATTCCCTGCCACATTGAGGGCAACATTCTCACCACTAGAGCCAAGCGCACCGGCATTGTCTAATTGCCCTGCGGTCACAACAAAAACGCCACCACTTTGAAGAACCCCTTCGGATGTATTCTTCAGAAAGGCTTGTTGCGGATCGGCGCCTTCTTGTGCACTTACCACCAAATGCAAATCATCGGTTGCAATAAACGTCCCTTGATTGGTAAATGCACCAATATGAGCATCGACACTCTCACCGCGCATTGTGCCGTTATTTGCAACCCCATCACGCACTTGAAGGGTTAATGCTCCTTCTTGAGCTTCCACAGTCCCTGCTTGGGTTAAAGCATCAGCACTTAAAACCACATCATAACTTAAAATCGTGCTCTCTTGAGAGGTTGTGAGCATGCCCCCCGCTGTCAAGGCAACCTGCTGCATACTGACAATATCACCCGTGTGATTGAGGGCACCATGGGCATCCAGCGTTATCTCCCCATTGGACAACACAGTGCCTTCTTGGATCAGGGCACCGTGATGCGCATAAAGGTCAATTTTTTGCTCTGCCACTAAGCGCGCACGTGATGTAAGCTCTGCTGCTTCCACCAAAAGAGAGCCGCCGGCGCTATAATGTCCAGCGCCTACAGTGAGCCCATCATCGGCGCTCAAGACAATATTCCCCTTGGCACCAATATGGTTGTTTAAAGCGGTGATTTGATTGGTTTCAATGGTCAGATCGCCAAGGGAAGAAACCCCTGTTTGATCATTGTCTTGCATGCGGCTTAGATCAATTGTTGCTGCTTGGATCTCTAAAAGATCACCGGCGGCTATCCGCCCATTCCCCGCCTCAAGCTTTGCTGCCTGTAAATGCAAAGAACCCGTCGCTGACTGTTGACCATCACTCCCAATACCGCTTGCTAAAAGAGCATGGGACTGGAGCTTGATCAGATTGGCGTGCACATCAACAGCACCGCTTGCCGCAACGCGAGCTTGCTCAGCCAATTCAACATGTTTCAAAGCCTTCAGTTCAACCGCTTCTTCTGAAAAAAGAAGATCTTTCACATGCACACTATCGTGGTGGGAACGCGCTTTTACTGCTCCTTTGGCACGTGCTTTGGCAATCACTAACTTGCCATCACTTGTCAATCTCATGGCGCCTGCATTGGCAACCATGTCTCCGCGCATCTTAACGCCGGCGCCTTTATCATTGGCAATCACGCGGATCTGCCCCGCATACATTCCACCAAACTCACTGGAATCAATCGCCAATTCTGGCTCTTTGCCATCAGAACCAAGAGAAGTTGCTTCGCGTTTGTCATAATCAAAATGATTGTGACCAGCGATAACAGCCAAATCTCCTTTGACCTGTATGGGACCCCCGATACTGATCTTGCGCGAAACAAGATCAAAAATATCTAATGCACTCCCATCAGCCCCACGAGAACCTATGGTGATATCACCACCCTCAACACGCAACCCACTCAAAGCGCCATCGGCTCCAATGATCGGTTGTCCGGTCGATAAAGTCACCCGTGGAGTATTGATAAAGCCACAACCGTTACAGGTAATCCCATTGGGGTTGGCGATAATAACATCCGCCATATGCCCGTGTACTTCGCTCACGCCTTCAAGACGCGAGCGATTGGCACTCACCACTTCATTAAGGATAACCTTTGCTGCACCGCTATAACGCAAATTGCCATTGCCTGGCACCAATCCCCCAAGCTGTGAACGCGAAACCTCCTCAGTCGAATTGTTCAAAATCACGCCATGGGTATCAACATTGAAACTGTCATATTTGTTATGAGAAAGACCCTGTCCATTGGGGCGAACAATATCAATCAGCGGCACATCATTGCCGGCTTTCCCCACCGTGGGGCGGAAAACAGAGCCAACCCCATCAGCTGCTTTAATCCCTTGGCTCTCTTGTGCAACAGGACTTCGCGCTCCAAGCGCTTGTGCTTGCAACAACAAAGGCTGAAAAGCTAAGCAAAAACTTAAAACCAGTGAAAGCCCCTTATGGATCCCTCGCTGCAAAACACAAAGAACGCGCTTTCCTCGCTTGTATCCATATCCCAAT
>NZ_JBHILQ010000047.1:0-3808 GCF_042193395.1 Bartonella sp. TT29SHDZB | reverse complement strand
AGTGATGATGATTATTTTCGTGATGAGTATGAGGATGTTGCGTAAATAAAATAGCAGGTGCGGGGGGCGCCTGCTTTCAGAGAGCAATGTAAAAACAAAGGTATTAAAATTTCCATTAAACTCAATAAAACATGGAACATAACTGAAATTATAGGTGTTGGAAATGCTCAATCATGATGATATCGAAAGTGTTGAATTTTGTTTTACTGTAAATGGTAAAAAAATAAAATTTGATAAAGAGACTAATGATAAATTAAAGGAAAATATAGATTGGGAGAAATTTTTATCGCAATTATTCGTTGATAAAGAATAATAAGCCCTCTGGGACAAATGCATGTATTTTATAGGGGATATAAAAATGCCAAAAATTTTTATTGTATATAATAATCATACTATTTTAGAACAAACTGAACGTATTCTTTTTAAGCTTGGATTGGAACCATACGTTCTGAAATTTGGTAGTGATAATTTAACTACTATTGAGGATTTTAAACAAGAAATTAGTATGCAAACTAATTCTCCAAAATTTGGTATTGTGCTACTTACTCCCGATGATATTGGATATGAAAAATCTGCTGATAAAAAAGATGCAAAACCGCGCGCTAATCAAAATGTTATTTTTAAAATGGGTATGTTAATTCCTAAAATTTCTTGCAGAAATATTGCTATTTTAAAACAACGAGATGTTGAAGTGCCTTCAGATTATGAAGGGATTAATTACATTCCTTTTAATGAACACGTAAAAGAAACTCTCCCAAAACTTATTGAACTATTAAACACCGCCGGATTCAATTTAGATACACTTAACGACTGAATTTTTTTTGCATGAAGTATACGCACAGTGTCATTTGAAGCGTCATAAATTGCAATATCAGAAAAAACGATCATTTTTTATGAACGAAAATTGTATATTTAATTCCTATTTTTTCTATGCAATAATATATCAGTTTTAATCAAAAATAACCTTTTTACTGAAAATGCCAAAATTTTATGCTTATTTACGTGTTTCTCGTGATGGACAAGATACAGAAAATCAAAAATTTGGATTGTTAGAATATGCTAATAAAAATGGCTTTGCTCCACTTTATATTGAGGAAGAAATTGCAAGTAGAGGAAAAGATTGGCGTAAGCGTAAACTTGGTGCTTTAATTGAAAAAGCTGAATGTGGTGATGTTTTACTCACACCGGAGTTTTCTCGTATAGCTGGTTCTTCTCTTGCTGTTTTAGAAATTCTCAAAGCAGCCAGTGAACGTGGTTTAATTGTGCATATAACGAAACAAAACCTTATCATGGATGGAAGTTTACAAAGCGATATCATTGCAAACGTATTGGGTATGGTATCACAAATTGAACGGCATTTAATTCAAACACGCACAAAAGAAGCCTTAAATGTTGCTCGTCAACGAGGAATAAAACTTGGCCGGCCAAAAGGAAGTAAAGCTACGCAATTAAAGCTGGACAATCATATTGATGAAATTCAAGCATTTATAAATGTTGGTTTATCACAGAGCCGTATTGCTAAGACATTAGGAGTTAGTGTGAACACCTTACGTTTATTTATTGAACGTAAAAACATCAAGCTTACGAAAATAAAGCCTATCATTACCATGCCAAGAACATAAAGGTATCTTTTAGTATAGTACTATACCCTACTATATAATATCATAAGGTATAGTAAACTTAACTGACGAACTTCTCATAGAAAAATTATTTTTTTCTTATATCCTCTTTCCAAAATTTTGTACCATTGTCTATCATTAGAGCTAATTGTAGTGCAGCTTCTGGAACTGTACTTTTTATGATATCTCCTCTTTTTGTTTTAACTTCTGTAAATCCATCACGCTGTATTGTATCGGGTTTGTTAAAACAATCTATTTTTTGATTAAAAGTTTCAAAAAATTTGCTAACGTTTTTAAAAACTTTATCGTTATGATTTTGAACGGGTTTATTGGTCATTTTTTCTCCTTATAAAGGGTATATTTTAATACTTTATTATACCTTATGGTATAATACTATACAATACTATATTCTATTTAGAAAGTAACTAAATGCCTGTCATATCCTTTGCTAATTCCAAGGGGGGGAGTGGAAAAACAACAGCTGCTTTGCTCCTTGCTTGTGAACTTGCACATGCTAAACCAGTTACAATTATAGATGCTGATCCTCGCCATCCTATTACCACTTGGTCTGAATTGCCGGGTAAACCAGATAATCTTACTGTCGTTACTAATGAATCTGAAAAAACTATTTTAGATGAAATAGAAATTGCATCTACTCGAGATCCATTCGTAATTGTTGATCTAGAAGGTACAGCATCACGCTTAACTAGTTATGCAATTAGTCAATCTGATTTTGTAATTGTTCCTATGAAGGAACAACAGCAAGACGCTATAGCAGCTATCGAAATTATAAAAGAAATTCACAGAGATATGAAAGCTGTACGGCGTCTTATCGCTTATTCTGTTTTGTTTACGCAATCTAAAGTTGTTGCAAAATCCAGAACTGCTCGTTTTGTATCATCTCAATTTAGAAAAAACCCAGAACTTGATGTTTTTGAAACAGAAATCAATGAACGTGATGCTTTTTCCGCAATCTTTGCAACTGGAGGTTCACATCGTAATCTCAATCCAAAGGAAGTTAATAATTTAGAAACTGCGATTGGCAATGTCGAAGCATTTGTTGCTGAAGTCATTACAAAGCTAAAAAAAGTTCAAGAGAAAGGAAATTAAAGAATGAGTACAGAAAGAAAACCATTAAATTTTTCAGAACTTGATGATTTTAAACCACGACAAACTCAATCTTCTTTAAACATTATACAACGCAAAGAGGTAGATAAGGCAGCAACTTTCCCAAGTCGTGAACAGTCAGTTGAGATACAATTAAATATCAAAGCTAGCGTAAATATCATTAATCGTTTTAAATTGATGGCTAAACAAGAGCGATATCGCCATGGTGATTTTCTAGAAATATTAATGAATGCTTATAAACAGAGCGATTAGTTTGTACGCTATAATTTTAAAAGTATTCATTTTATTCAGAAAACAAACATAAAACTGCTTTCTGTTTTTTAGGATTAAGTTTTCTAAAACCTTTTAAAAGGAAATATTCTTCTTTACTGGAAATTTCTTCATCATAATGGTACGGAATATTTCTTTTTTGTGAAATATCGGTATAAAAAAAGGAGATATGAACATCTAGTATGTTAGCGATTTCCTGCAAGCGTCCAGCTCCTACACGATTTGAGCCTTTTTCATATTTTTGGATTTGTTGGAAGCTTACTCCTAATTTGTTTCCTAACTCTGTCTGAGAAATTCCCATTGAAATGCGTTTATGACGAATTCTTTTGCCTACAGAAATATCATTAAAATGTGGAGTTTTCTTTTGCACTTTAAATTCCCCCCGACCGAGTGCGAGCGCCCTCGCATTGGTATTCCGGGAGTTAAAAGTACTGAAGTTTGAATCAGCTTTTTGCTTTTAGTGCTTAAAGCACCTGGACATAGCAAAAGCTCCCGGAATCCCGGGAAACCCACAGAGTGGGCTAATTTTTATGTTCAAACTTTAAGGCTTTTAATCCCTTATTAATCGCTGCGTATACGATTAAAACATTCGCTTACCAATAAAGTAATTTCAGGAGATTGGCAAATAAAAATAGTTTTTATTTATAAACTTTATTTTTTAATGAGAGGCTATCCGCCTCTCAAACTCTCTGGAACGCTCACCAAAATCATGAGATCAGACCCGCGTTTAATGAGAGGACTAACAAGTCTTGGTTCTTAGTGTCAAGGAAACCATTACATGGCGCCTAAAG
>NZ_JBHILQ010000046.1:0-4156 GCF_042193395.1 Bartonella sp. TT29SHDZB | reverse complement strand
TTATGATTCAATAAAAAAAGTAAGTATTAAAGAAAAAATCTCAAATCAGAAATTAAAGGTGGTCTAAAAGGTGGACCCAAAAAGGTGGACGAGCAATGCTTGAAAAGGTGGACGAGAGGGGACGTTAAGTGAGGGCGATTCATCGGTTATCAGCATCATTCGTAAAGACGTCCTCGCAGGGTAAATATTGTGACGGGGCGGGGCTATGGTTGAATGTTCGAAAAGACAATACACGCTCTTGGTTTTTTCGCTATACGCACCACAATAAGCGCCGTGAAATGGGACTTGGTCCTGTTACGAAACTCTCTTTAAAAGAAGCGCGTGAGCTTACAAGATATTATAGTGATATTCTTAAAGAAGGCAATGATCCTATTGTCTTTCGAGAACAGACTATTTTAAAACAGCAAAGCAATATTTTTCAAGAAATTGCAAAAGCGGCTTTTGAAAGCAAAAAAGCAGAGTTGAAAAATGAAGGTAAAAACGGTCGCTGGTTTTCTCCACTAGAGTTGCACGTGATTCCACACATAGGTAATTTACCTATAGAAAAATTAACAGCCAATATCATTCGCAATGTTCTCGCGCCCCTTTGGCATGAAAAAGCAGACACAGCGCGAAAAGCACTTAACCGTATCAATATTTGCTTGAAATATGCTGCGGCTCTTGGTTTAGATGTTGATTTACAGGCTTGTATGAAAGCACGCGCTCTTTTAGGAAAACCACGTGCTACATCAACAAATATTCCTGCTATGCCATGGCAAGAGGTTCCGGCATTTTATCAAAGCTTGGATGATAAGATCCTTTCAAATTTAGTACTGAAGTTACTCATTTTGACGGGAGCACGGTCATATCCATTGCGCTATTTGCGCCTTGAACAAATTGATAAAAAGATATGGACTATACCAAAAGAAAACATGAAAGGTATTGTAGGGAAAGTTTTAGATTTTCGCGTGCCATTGAGTAATGAATCTTTGAGAGTTATTGAAAAAACTCTCCCCTTTGAAAAGAATGGTTTTCTCTTTTCTGGTCTTAGAGGCAACCCCATTTCTGATGCCACCATGGCAAAGTATATGACAGTTTGCGGCTTAACCTATCGTCCCCATGGTTTTCGTTCAAGCTTACGGGACTGGATAGCAGAGACAACGTCAACACCATTTGAGATTGCCGAAACTGTTCTTGCCCATTCAGTTGGGAGTTCAGTGACAAAAGCTTATATGCGAACGGATTTTTTAGAACAGCGACATGTTCTCTTGGAACAGTGGGCTGTATTCATATCAGGAAAGGCTTGATAATATGTCTATTGTCGATTCAGGTATCTAAGAAACACTTAAGTGATTAGCGGATAGATTACGGTATAATCTCTTTTTCCCTGTATCAAAAGTGGGGAGGGGGTGAAGTTTTAATTTTTGAAATCTATTGTTTTAAATGCGCAAAGAGGTTGTCTCGCGCATCTAAAAATTAAACCTTTAATCTAGAAATAAATGCTTCATTCCTTAATTTTGCATCCTCTAATAAATCACACCACTCTATTATTTCAACGGTTCCTCGAAATTCTCCCTGTAGAGGAAAAGTTCTCCCTCGCCCATTAGCTGTTTTTTGCCATGTAGACGTTTGCGTTTTAAGTTCACCTTCTATATCAGCAATAATATAACAATAAAAAACACACTGTTCTGAAATTTTTATTTTCTTATTATCAAATGTCTTTATACGCTGTCCTCTAAGTTCATTAAGGTATATGTTTATTTGTTCCATGGGGTTGTAACCCGGTTTATATTTTTTCTGACCTGGTCTTTTAAACTCCACCAACATTAACTTGTCTAGATCTGCATCAAGACGACCTTCAAGTCCTAGAGCATGTAATTTATCATAACATAATAAATCAGGACGAATTCCTTTCGTACTATTCTTCGCGATTTTTTTGATAGACATATCCGAAGTGAAGTATCTTGTAAATGTTAATCGCTCATCAATAATCCATAAATCATGCGTTGAAGGTTTCTGAGATTCAGGATCATCGCCCCGAACACGCATTGGACAAATAAGTTCATGCAATGTTTTCTCTAGATGCGGGACTTCTTGACCATTAACATTTTTCTTAACCTCTATTATTAATTCTCCTAAAATATCAAGTATAACTTTACGACGTATAACATACTCTGCTAACTGTCTTGTTTCTTCATCTTTAACTTCTTTTGCAAGTTCAGAAACTTTTTGGGAAAAGCTGTATGTATTAGTATTCCCTTTAGTAATTTCACGGTATATTTTTTCAATTCTCGAATTTTGCTTTTTTTCTCTTCTAAGCTTATGAATAGCCAGTGTCTTAACAAAGTCTTCTGTATCCTTTGCAGATTTAGGAAGTTTTTCTAATAGTTTTTCATAACTATCAAAACAATAGGAAGGATGTGTTCTACAAAATTCTTTTAATTTATTTAAACGTTTTTCTTCGTACTCTTCATTTTCTGGAGCAAGAACGCTATCTACAATATTGTTAGCAACGGAACGTAAAATATTTTTCAATATTTTATTCTTAAAAGAAAAATGCGTTCTTTCTTGATTAACTCTATCATCTAAATACTGACCACTTATGCAACCATGATACACTAGCCCTTGGTCTCCAAATTTTCCGAAACCAATAAGGTTATCGATGCTTTCAGTAGTCACAGTACGATCATGTGCGAAAAGATGTAGATAGTGGTTCTTCCCTTTAAAGTTAAGGTTAGCATCCGCCATGCAAATAAAATTACGAATTTTAAATAAACCAAAATCTGCGGTTTCAAGTGTAATCTCTCCCCTATTTTCTACTAAATATTTTTTAACTTTCTGCGCTAAATTGACAGATATCTGATTATCACGAAAAGTTATTTGAGGAAGTTGTTCTAAAATTAAATCTGAAAAAAATGTGCTCCAATATGATCGATAATTGCTTCAGTTTTGCGTGGAAAATATTTTTGGTACGCTACATCTCTTAAACCGGTAAAAATAATTTCTGTTCCGGTTACTTCTTGATTAATAAGAGGTATTTTTGAATGATCAAGAATCTGATTTTCCTCTTCCAAACAAAATGTAAAGCTTCTCTGGTAAAGCTGATCTTCTTCAAGGAATATACTTTTAACTCGTATTTTCTTAAAGGCATCCAACCATAGCAGCCGCCCAACTCCTTTTCCTCCTTTTTCTAATTTAAAATTAGTATCTACAGTGCGAAAAGCTTGAAAGTGCTCATCATCCAATCCTACACCATTGTCTTTAACTATAATTTCAAGTGTTTCATTTTTATCTATATCTTTGATTTCTATATCTATGTTACCCGCGCTTTTGTAATCTTCTTGCTTAGAATCTTCAAGCGCGTGAATAGCGTTGCTTACCGCTTCAAAAACAGGCTGCAAAGCTTCCATTTCAGTGGACGGTTTAGGAAAACGACAAACTCTTCCAGCAAGATTCTCTTTCATAGAAAACTTTTCAGTTTTATTCTTTTCTTGTTTTTGAACTGCGACGTTTTCCATAATTATTTCCACCTTTTTAGCCGATAATATTACGAAATATACCTATTAAACGCACGTATATTAACAATTTGTTATTATTATAGACAAATTTTTAATTTTTTGAAATCCACTGTTTTAAATGGAAGAAGACATTCTCTATCACCTCCATGAGACGAGCAAAATTAAGAAACCATTTTCTAAAGAATTTCGCGCGTCTCAGAGTATGTTTAGAGTCGGATATTTGGTTTTTGTGTAAAAATATTTCCTACAGCATCTATAAGGCGTGAAAAATCAAGCGCTAATAAGAGTATAATGAGTACAATCCATTTCGTATAACGTGACATCACTTTTATACTTTTGTAGGTCATAATAATTTCTTGAAGTATTTCTTTTTCTCCTTCTGTAAGTTCTGTATCGTCTTGTGTTTTTTTTCTAGCCATGTTTCCACCCACACACACGTTCGCCCTGCTTGTTATGCTTTAAGATCTCTCTTGCTAAGTTTGAACTGATGACGTTGATATCTTGCCTCTCTAAATAAATTGGCAACCAACCAACACAAGAGACATACTTATTTGCCACGCAACCAGTCAGAGAGAGCAGCATGCACATCAGCATCACTTTTTTGATTAATTTCATTTTCTACCTCAAGCCGTGTTGTGGCTGCTTTTAAAGCTTTTTCT
>NZ_JBHILQ010000045.1:0-4180 GCF_042193395.1 Bartonella sp. TT29SHDZB | reverse complement strand
TTAAAACACGCCGCCTTACTCCATAATCATAGCCATCTTCAATTGTTTCACTTTGCGTTGAGATATTAATTGCAGGCATTGCTTCAATAAATAAATTGAAATCGCGCATATTGAAAACATTATCACCAGCTGCCGTCTTTGCTGCTTTAATCAACGCAACAAAGCTTTTCCTTATCGTCTCTCTCGGATGCATGGGGGCTCCTGTCCAATTAAGTGTATAAAATGATTGACTAGGATTAATAATGATACTATTATTGGTTATGAACAATAAAGTTGAAAAAATAATCAGCTTGATGAAAGCGTCACCAAAGAACATCAAGTTTTCAGATTTGTTGGCTGTATGTGTCTATTTCTTTGGAGAACCGCGGAACAATGGTACAAGCCACTTTGTTTTTAAAACACCGTGGCTTGGTGATCCTCGTGTGAATATTCAAAAAGATTCTGGTAACAAAGCAAAAGCTTATCAAGTCAAACAAGTCTTACAAGCGATAGAAAGGATGAAACATGAACAATAATCATTATACATATCGTGTTTTGTGGTCGCAAGAAGATGAGGAATATGTCGGATTGTGTGCAGAATTCCCATCCCTTTCATGGTTAGATGCTCAAGCAGAGAAAGCTTTAAAAGGCATTATGGACCTTGTTTCAGAAGTTGTTGAGGATATGCAACATAATGGAGAAGAAGTTCCTGTGCCTTTGTCACATGGTAAATACAGTGGTAAGTTTCAATTAAGAATCCCACCAGAACTCCATAGAAAACTTGCAATACAAGCCGCTGAAAATGGTGTGAGTTTAAACAGATACATTTCTTCTAAACTTTGAATCTTTTAAAAGTCTATACGCATCAAAAGAAATTTAATTTTTATGAAAACCTCTAAATTAAAACAAATACCCGTTTTTAAGACGGATAAAGAAGCAGAAAACTTTGTCGATACTGCAGATTTTACAGATTATGACTTAACTGGTTTTAAGCCTATTCATTTCGAATTCTTACCTAAAGAAGTCTCTTGACCACTCCCCATCTTAAGAACGGGGAGGGGAGTTCTATTTTTTTAATTAAGCAACCTTTTTAATGGGGTTGTCTAAATTTGGTTCATAAGTTCGCAACAAAGAATCCATACGATGTGGAAGTTCTGAAGCTCCAAAATCTGTCAAAATTGCCAAGATTTTTGTAATATTGGGCACGTCATCTTGAAGCTTTAAAACCAGAGCATCTACGACCGATTCCATAACCTCAACTATAGCATTGCAGTCCTCATCTCCAATGCCTCGATGGTTAGAAAGCTTAAACAATGCCATCCACAAATCGCATAAGAAGTCGACACTGCTATTCATTGCACACCCCCAAAGATTTGTTCTCTCAAACATGCTAATCCTCTAGATGTGATTTTCGTTGAAGGCAGCACCTTTTCTGTACCATCTGGTCTTTGAATGGTAATAGCGGGACAATCCATGAATCCTTTCTTTATCTTATCCTGATAAGGTAACAGAGGCGCCCCTGGAGCCCGTCGATAGACCCAATCATGTTTACGCAAGTAATCCGTTAAATCCTTAGGTCGCACCTCTAACATCTTTGCAGCTTCTATCAGACCAAACAAACCATCAGAACGCTTTAAACCTTCCAAAGCCTCTGCTTTTGGTGCTAATTCAGCGATAACATGATCTTTATGCTCTATTTGACTTTGTAAGTGATTTAAAACACCAAGCAATGCCTCCGGTTTAGAGTAGTCAACTTGTGATGCAGCTATCTGTGGAGCAGCTACTTGCTTCAAAAGCCGTTCACATTTGATAAAGTATAAACGAGCCTCTCTACCTTTCTTATTATTCTCAAGCATAGAGAGCTCTTTGGCTACACTTAAAGTTAGATGATAATCTTTAGAGGGACGACCACCTTGGAGGTTTTCCCCAAAGTTGGTGAAAACTAAATAATCCTGATTTTCTAATAAATTATATTTGTTGATGCGATATTTAATCCAAGTAGAGAAATCTTTACCTACTTCTAAAAACGCATGCAAATCACGAGCGTTAACAGTTTGAACAGTTTCCTGATCAATAACCTGTTCTCTAATTTCTATAAGAGTATTCATAATGAATTCCTTATGGTTAGACGTTTGTTAATGACACTCAAAAAGAGTGCCGGGCGCTAACAAACACGGCCATAAGTCCGTCGTTACACTTTCCCCGCAAGGGTATTGTATAGCGTAACCACACCCGACAGATGTTATTATACGCATGTAGCATATAATGAGTCAAAGTCTTTAATGTATAGAAGACTGATTATTTCGGTAACCAATCCGCTTATGGTTCTAAGGTGTTTGTTAGGCACCTGATTCGATTATTCATACTCCTGTCACAATGTCAATAAGTAATATTACATTTTTCTAAAAATCGTTTTTACACAAGTAATCGATTAAATTCTTTAATTGTGATCCGAATATCCTTTCTTTTCCAATAAAATCAAACAAGCCAGTGATAGGTTTGAATTCACAATCGTTTGTTTTTTTGTGTTTAGTCTCTCACCCCAGTTGAAATAATTTCATTATCGTAAATTTCTGCTGTTCCGCAAACTCGCGCTTTTCCACAAACTTGCACACTGTCAAAAATTGATGCCTCGCCATAAACTCGTGCATTACCAGAAATTTGCGCTTCATTAGCAACCGATGCTTTACCGTAAACTCGTGCATTATCGAAAATCTGTGCATTGTCAGAGATATCTGCTTTATCAAAAACTTGTGCATTATTGCAAATTATAGCATTTCCCCAAACTGATGCCTCATCATAAATTTTTGTATTGTCATAAATTTTAGCATTTCCGGAAATAGATGTTTCACCGTAAATTATAGCATTTCCAGAAATGTGTGCATCTCCGAAAATAGATGCTTCACCATAAATCTTTGCATTGCCGAAAATTTTAGCATTTTTGGAAATAAATGCTTCACCATATACTTTAGCGTTTTCAAAAATACATGCCGAATTTGTAATGCATACCTCACCAGAAACTGATGCTTCATCATAAATTTTTACATCGTCAGAAACAGATGCTGTTCCGAAAACTTTAGCGCTGTCATAAACTTTAGCGCTTCCCCAAACTGAGGCCTCATCATAAATTTGCGCTTTACCAGAAATTTGCGCTTCACCAGAAACCGATGCTATACCATAAACTTTTGCATCATCCCTAATTGTAGCATTTTCAGAAACATATCCATTTCCGTAAACCTGTGCATTATCAAAAACCCAACAATTATCGTAAGGACTTAGGTTTCTTTCTTTTTCAATATATCCACCTAAATCACCTTTCTTAATTGTACCAAAATTTTTGATAGCTTTAATACGGTAAAGAATAAATTCGCCAACCTTAATTGCTTCATTTGTTAATTTGTATTTTTTTCTTCTAAATATAAACATGTACTAGATCATTTCTTTATAAGCATATCTTTACTTTAGCTCCCGCAAGATAAGCTTATACATACCGGATTCTGAAGCTTGTACATCTATCACAATGAAATGCTCCTGAGAAGAGGGAGCTTTGCTGTTTTCAGGGGAAATGATTACAACATTATCTTCAGGTTTTGGTGGTAATCCTCCGATATCATTGATACAAATATCAAGTTCCTTTCTTGCAATTGTCGTGGGGATTCTGCCACCGGCGTCCGATTCTGAATGCTTAATGGTGTAAATCGCTGTGATACGAAAAGATTGCTGGTTGTCCTTTCGCGTGTAGATGATGGGCTGCCCAAAAGTGTTGCGCACATCTTTAACCATTTGGTTTAGCAGCCCGTTCCACCGCATGTTATTTCGCTCCAATCACTGCTTTAAACAGCATTTCAGGGCGTGTACAGATGTAAAGCGGATAGCTATAGACCTCCGGTTTTACCCATGCATTACGGTCGTGGTCGACGATAAGCATCGTGTAGAGCGGCCTTCCAACCGTGTTGGCAAAATCCAAGCTTTCACCAGGAGCAAAGGTTTTTTGGAAGACACCAGGCGCATCAACAGGAAAGAATTGGCATTCATCAGGCTTAATGCCTATAGCGCGCTTTGTTCCAGCCTTCGCACTTACATTATAGTTGTGAATACTCCGGTAATTAATGAAAGTCACACCCGCAAAGTCAAAACTACCAAAGCTCCCAGAGCCAATCGAACTTGGTGTTGCAACACCTCCGGCGCTATTGAGTGTCTG
>NZ_JBHILQ010000044.1:0-4595 GCF_042193395.1 Bartonella sp. TT29SHDZB | reverse complement strand
CATTCTGTTGATGATGTGTTGCGTCATGAATTTGGAAAAAGTCTAGGATCACGTGGTGTTTCTATTCTTGACCCTTTTACGGGTACTGGGACCTTTATCACACGGCTTTTACAATCCAATCTCATCAAACCAGAGGATATGGAATATAAATACCGTTATGATATCCATGCCAATGAGATTGTTCTCTTAGCCTATTACATAGCAGCCATTAATATTGAAGCAACCTATCATAGTCTTATGAAAGGGAATTATATCCCATTCAAGCATATTGGTTTAACCGATACGTTTCATCTTTTTGAGAAAAAAGATCTGATGGAAGGTACTATGAAAGAAAACAGTGAATATTTAGAGCATCAGAAAAATCTGGATATCGAAGTTATCTTTGGGAACCCTCCTTATTCAACAGGACAAAAAAGTGCTAATGACAATGCAAAAAATACTCCTTATCCAATATTAAATAATCGTATCAGTGAAACTTATGCTGCTCAATCTGAATCAATCAATATGCAAGCACTTTATGATAGCTATATACGAGCAATTCGATGGGCTAGTGACCGTATAAAAGATTGTGGTATTATTGGTTTTGTGACAAACGCAGGGTTTATTAATGCATGTTCTTTAAATGGTTTAAGAAAATGCCTCGTTAAGGAATTTAGCAGCCTTTATATTTTCCATTTACGGGGTAATCAACGAACCTCTGGAGAACTTTCGCGAAAAGAAGGTGGTAAGATTTTTGGTTCTGGATCACGGGCTCCCATAGCTATCTCTATTCTCATAAAAAATCCAGAATCTCAACAGCGTGGGAAAATATATTTTCGTGATATTGGAGATTATCTCACAAGAGAAAAAAAGCTTAAGACAATTAAAAAATTTGGTAGCATTGATGGTATTACACAGAGCAAACAAGGTTGGCAAATAATTATACCGGATAAGCATAATGATTGGCTTGGTCAACGTGATGACAGTTTCAAGACATTCCTAGCTTTAGGTGATAAGAAACCTCATAGTAAAAAACTGTTTGAGATTTATTCTTGTGGTCTAAAAACCAATCGTGATGCTTGGGCATACAATGCAAGCAATGAAACTCTCGCGAAGAATATGAGTAATATGATTACTTTCTACAATAGTGAAGTGGAGCGTTTTAATGGTGTTTATACACATGATAACGGTAAAACACGTACTAAAACTGTAGATAATTTTGTTAATGCCGATGAAAGCAAAATTAGTTGGAGTATTAATCTTAAGAAACATTTAACTAAAGGAAAGATTTTTGAATTTGAAGATACATGCCTTATTCAAAGTTTATATCGTCCTTTTACACAACAATGGCTCTATTATAATCGTGCCTTTAATGAAATGGTTGCTCAAATTCCATGTATATTCCCGATGGAACAAGCGGTTGAAAATAGAGTAATACAAGTGACAGGCGTAGGTGCAATGAAAGGTTTTTCTGTACTAATGAGTAAGGATTTACCTAATTTTGATTCAATAGAAAAAAGTCAATGCTTTCCAAGATATATTTACGAAGATACTACGGTCTCAAAAAGTAAAAGTGAGAAACAATCCCATTTATTTACAGACTCTATAGAGGAAAACAAAACTGCTGGTTTACAGAGGCGTGATGCCATTACGGATGAGGGATTAGCACATTTTAAAGCCGCTTATCCTAATCAAACCATAACAAAAGATGATTTGTTCTATTATGTTTATGGGATTTTACATTCGGAAGATTACCGTGCTCGTTATGCTGATAACCTCTCTAAAGAATTGCCTCGTATCCCTTGTGTAAAGAATGCTGAAGATTTTTGGAAGTTTGTAACAGCTGGGCGTGAATTGGGTCATTTGCATGTAAATTATGAAGATGTGGAACCTTATCCCGTGACCTTTAAAAAGGGTAATCCAAAATTTACAGAGATCTCTAATCCTGAGAAATTCTATTACGTTACAGAAATGAAATTCGCAAAAGCAGGTAAAGAAAAAGATAAATCAACTGTTATTTACAATAGCAATATCACAATGACAGATATACCTAAGGAAGCTTATAGCTATATCGTTAATGGTAAACCCGCTCTTGAATGGGTTATGGGGCGTCAATGTGTAAAGACTGATAAAAAGAGTGGCATTGTTAATGATGCCAATCGCTATGCTGTTGAAACCATTGGCAACCCTGCCTACCCTCTAGAGTTATTTCAGAGGGTTATTACTGTAAGTTTAGAAACAATGAAAATCGTTAAGAACCTACCAAAACTAGAGATTAGAGAAACTGAATAACTTATAAAGCATGCTCACATAATGGGCATACCAATCTTATTAAATCCGCTTATGTATTAGTTTAAATAACAGTCTATTTTATCATCTGTTATGAGATAAACTAAGATAGGAAATAATTACGTTATCAAGATCTCTTTAATGGACTTTTGTAAATTCTTTAAACGTATCATCTTGTGAGTTGATTACCTATAATCTTAAAAGGAATAATTTATCATGCGTTATTCTAAAAAGAAACCATTTGCATTTTTAGATACTCTTATTTGGATTGCTTTAAGACTTTTAAGAAATCCACTCTTAAATAGAATTAGATTTTTTTACATTGCCTTTAAAAGATTATACCGTAATCTAAAATGATAGCTTTATTGTTTTCAAAAGCTTTGTTTAAAGAGAGTTATGTATATTCATTTTCTTATATTACTTATAGGTTTTGAAGGTTTCTCAAACCCCCAAAACACCTACAAAACCCTCTTAAATATATATTAAAGATTGTATTTATGTTTTGTGTTTAATATAGGTTGTTTATTTGAAAGATTAACTTATTGAAATATAATAACTTTTATTTTTGACTAAAAAAATATATATAAAGGGGGGGTAAAAAGAACACCCATAACCCCCTAAACTCATAACCACAATAGTCTTAATAGGATTTCTTATCATTATAAACTGTCTTTTGAAAATTCACTTAATATGTTTAAAATAACTTTTTACTCTTATTATTTTTTTAAGTACCAACCTTTAAATCTATAAATACGTCTTAATAGCATTTTTATGATTATAAACCGTTTCTTTTGAAAGGCTTTAAAGGATCATATGCTTTTCATAAAGCACATTTTAATCATTTACTAAAATCATAAGATTCGTCTGTTAAATAAACTGACATAACCGATAAAATAGACAAAAGCTCACTAAAAGAGATTTTGATAATCTATGAAATAATAGGTTATTTCCTTTAAATCTTGCACCAAAACCATGATCAGAGCCACACCACTGTTGAGTTTTTCAACTAGTGATCAAGGCTTTGGACCGCACCTTATTTTCTAAATTTCTGAGAACTTTTCGATATTTTTTAGGTGCTATTTCTTGTCTTTTTTTTCGATAAAATTGACTATTTTCTCTTTCCACGAGCGGGGTTGCTCCTTGCTGGTAACCTCTTGTGGATCATCAAGCTTTTCTGCCACCTGTTTAATCAAAGCGTAACTCACTTGCTTCACCTTTGCTACTTCTTTGGCTAAAGCTAATGCACGTTCAAGGTGGGTTTTGTTGATGCTTTCGTCAAAGCCTAGGTGATCACCTGCCGTAAAGCTTTTCTGATAAGATTGTAAGGTCTCAACATCACCCAACAAAGCAAGAGCGCCAAGATGAAGTAAAGCATAATCCGTATCGTTTGCTTTAGACGTGGCGCCTTTTTCCCAAGGAGCAGTGCCATAATCAGAGCGAAGTCTTTTAGAAAGGTCAATGTCTGTTACCGCCCATTTTAGCGCGTCATCAAGTGCTTGCTTTAAGCGATCCGCAGTAACTTCTGGTTCAAAGATTTCTAAACCCTTTGCTTCAAAATTAAGCTGTATATCTGGAATATCTTCCGTGTGGGTAGGATCAATGAATTTACAAGCGGTGGAAAGAATGCCCGTGCTAATCATAAAGGCGCTATCAAATTGCGGGTAGTCTTTGGCAATTTCGTCGTTATAAAGAATGTCTACTTCACGATCAGCCAATTGATAGCTTGCCATATGGTCATTCTCATTGATTTTCTCGGTTGACCAGCCTAGGCTTTTTAAAAGTGCATGAGCACTTTCCATGGTGAGACGATCATCATTGTCATCCGCTTCATCCACTTCCTCTGCCACTTCAACAGAAGTTGTTTTAGAAGCAACAGATGCTGTTTGCGGATCCAAGCTTAAAATCGGAGCGTTTTTAGGAAAACCAGTCCGATAACGGCGTGCAAGAGCAAGGACGTTATCAATAATATGTGCTATGTTTTCCCTTATCAAAGCTGAAAAGTTTTTATCCTTCAAACTTTCCTTATAAAATTTGAGTTTTTCAACATCCCCAATAAGAATAAGTGCAATAAGGTGCAACTTCGCAAAATCATATTCACTGTCTGGGGACAAAGCCGCATAATCATAGATGATTTGATTCACATTTTGTCGATCAGCCCAGCACAAAATATCCGCACTGATCTGTTTCAGCTTGCCTTCATCCAATTCAGTACTAGAAACTGCATAAACTTCTTCTGATTCTTTAAGAACGGTATATTGGGGAGTATTGATGAAAATAGATCGATAAGCTGTAGAAAAACCAAGTGTTGAAAGAGAAACCTTGAAGGT
>NZ_JBHILQ010000043.1:0-4674 GCF_042193395.1 Bartonella sp. TT29SHDZB | reverse complement strand
CCAAGTTTCTTGGTGGTGATGCGGCGTTTAATAATGGCGCGTTTACAGGACCGACTTACAAGTTATCCAAGGTTGATACAGCTGGTAATATAACAAACGGCTCTTTTGATAATGTTGGTAGTGCATTTACTGGTCTTGATGAGAATATTCAGAATGTTAATGCACGGATTAAAGAAGTTTCAGAAGGGGTAGCACAGGATTCTTTGTTATGGAATGATGAAGCCAATGCCTTTGTAGCGCGTCATGAGAAGAAGCAAGAAGAAAAAGGCAGAGCTGTAAGGACACAAGAAAACAGTAGAATTACGTTTCTAGCAAATGGTGAGATTAGCGCTAAATCAACAGATGCTGTTACGGGTGGTCAGCTTTTTGAAGCGAATGATAAGGTTGCTACTTATTTAGGGGGAAATGCAGCTTTTAATAATGGTGCGTTTACAGGGCCGACTTATAGTTTATCGGAGATTGATAAAGCTGGTAATATAACAGCCAAACCTTTTACCAATGTTGGTTCAGCATTTGAAGGACTTGATGATAATATCAAGAATGTGAATCAGAGGATTAAGGAAGTTTCTGAAGGAGTCGCACAGGATTCTTTGAATTGGAGTAATGAAGCCAATGCCTTTGTAGCTCTTCATGGGGAAGGTAAGGACAGAAACAATAGCAAATTGAAGTTTCTTTTAGATGGAGAAATTTCTAAAGGTTCAACAGAAGCGATCACTGGCAACCAACTTTATTCGATGAATCAAACAGTTGCGACGTATTTTGGTGGAGGTGCTGGCTATGAAGATGGAAAGTGGAAAGCACCAACTTTTGTAATCAAGAAAGTTAATGCAGAAGGTAAAGAAAGTGAAGAAAGTTATAAGAGTGTAGCGGAAGCACTTTCTGATATTAGTAGTTCTGTCACGAATGTTCATAATGATGTAACTAACGTTGTCAGCGATAGCCTTGTCAAGCAGGATAACGAAACGGCTCCTATCACTATTGGTAAGGAAACAAATGGCACTGTAATCAATGTTGCAAACAAAAGAGGTGTGAAACGAGTTATTTCTGGTGTAGAGGATGCAAAAGATAATAATGATGCCGTTAATAAGGGGCAGCTTGATGCAAGTCTGAAGGAACTTTCTACCAGCCTTCAGTCTGAAGATTCAGCTGTTGTTCATTACGATAAAAAAGACGGTGATAATAACACTATAAATTATGCAAGCGTGACTTTAGGTAAAGGTAAAGATTCTGCTGCTGTAGCACTTCACAATGTTGCTGATGGTCAGATTGCCAAGGAGTCACATGATGCGATTACGGGTGGACAGCTTCATACCATTACAGATGATTTGTCAAAGATTTTAGGTGGCGATATATCCTTTGATGGCAAAAACTATAAAGGACCAAAGTATGACTTATCGACAGTTTCTAAAGACGGTAAGGTAACAGATAAACCGTATGAAGGTGTAGATACTGCCTTTAAAGGACTTGATGAGAATATCAAGAATATTAACGATCGTATTAAGGAAGTCTCAGAAGGAGTAGCACAAGATTCTTTATCATGGAGCAAGGCTGAAGGTGCTTTTGTCGCCTTGCATGGAGAAAAAGAAGGTGCAAAGACAAACAGCAAGATTAAGTTCCTTGCGGCAGGAGATATTACGAAAGAATCGACAGATGCAGTAAATGGCTCCCAACTTTATTCCTTAGGAAAAGATCTTGCATCGTACTTAAACGGTGATGCTAAGTATGAGAAAGATCAATGGTTGTTGCCTAGATTTAAAGTTACACACCTTAAAGAAGATGGCGCATCAGAAGAAGCTGAGTACGATAGTGTTTCAGAAGCTCTTTCAGGTGTTGGTAATTCTTTCACGAATGTGGTTAAAGACTTTAATGACAAAGTCACGAATATTACTCAGGAAGTTCAAGGCAATGCGCTGTTGTGGAATGAAAGTGAAAAAGCCTTTGTAGCGGCGCACGGGGAAAAGGAAAGCAAGACGAACAGCAAGATCACATCACTTGCGGCTGGCTCTATAGTATCAGGCTCGAGTGATGCGATTACAGGTGGACAGATTTATGATTTGCAAAAACAGTTTGCTGGCTATTTTGGTGGTGGTGCTGGTTATAATGAGAAAGGCGAATGGCAAAATCCGGATTTCCAAATTCAGACTTTCAGCAATGATGGTATGAAAGGTGATAAAAAGAGCAGTAATAATGTTGCAGGTGCGTTTAATGACATTAATGACAGCATGAGCACTATCAACGATCGTATTAAGGAAGTTTCAGAAGGAGTTGCACAAGATTCTTTATCATGGAGCAGGGCTGAAGGTGCGTTTGTAGCGACGCATGGAGAAAAAGACGGTGAGAAGACAAACAGCAAGATAACGTCGCTTTCAAATGGGGATATAACTAAAGACTCAAGCGATGCCGTAGCGGGTAACCAGCTATATGCTTTAGGTAACAGTGTTGCGCAGTCTTTAGGTGGTGATGCTAGTTATGCCGGTGGCTCTTGGACAGCTCCAAGTTTCAAAGTTAAGACCGTTAATGAGGATGGTACTAAAGTTGAAGAGAAGAAGTATGATACTGTATCGGAAGCATTTTCTGGTGTAGGAACATCTTTTGAGAATCTTCAAAAAAAGTTTATCCAAAACAACATGGAAGTTACTGAAAATATTAAGCAGAATGCATTGTTGTGGAGTGATTCTGAAAAGGCATTTGTGGCGACACATGGAGAGGGTGATGAGAAAGGCAACAGTAAAATTAAGTTTCTTTCCAATGGAGAGGTTTCTGCAAGCTCAAGTGAAGCGGTCAATGGTTCTCAGCTTTTTGCGACTAATCAAAATGTAAGCAGTGTATCTAACAATCTTGAAACAACAGCTACGAATATAGCTAAATCCTTTGGCGGTGGTGCTGAATATAAAGAAGGTCATTGGAGTGCTCCAAGTTTCAAAGTTAAGATCGTCAAAGAAGATGGCAGTGCTGTTGAAGAGCAAAGTTATGATAATGTTGCCAAAGCGTTTACTGGTGTAGGGGCTTCATTCACGAATATTCACAAAGAGCTTAAGAATGAGATTAATAAAGTTGTAGGAGATAGTCTTGTTAAGTTTGATGACACGACAAATGTAATCAAGCTTGGTGGTGAAAAAGAAGGTGCGAGCATCAGTATTGCGGATAAGGAAAGCCAAGATAGAATACTTTCAGGTGTTAAGACAGCGACAAGGGATAATGAAGCAGTTAACAAAGGTCAGCTTGATGAAAGTTTAAAGGATCTTTCTACCAGTCTTCAGTCGGATGAATCGGCTGTTGTTCACTATGATAAACAAGGTGATGATAATAGCAGCACTAATTATGCGAGTGTGACTTTGGGTAAAGGTAAGGGTTCTACACCTGTAGGTTTGCATAATGTTGCCGAAGGTCAGATTAGTGAGAATTCGCATGATGCGGTTAATGGCGGTCAGATTTCTAAGATTTCTCAGGATATTGCGAAATACTTAGGTGGAGGTACAAGCTTTAAAGATGGTACTTTCACGGGTCCAACCTATAAATTATCCAGTGTTGATGCAAAAGGCGAGGTAGTAGAAAAATCCTATGGTGATGTTGGTTTAGCCATTGAAGGTATTGATACGAATTTCAAGAATGTGAATAACAACCTAACGAATAAGTTTAATGAACTTACTGAAAACATCACAAATATTACTCAGGAAGTTCAAGGCGATGCGCTGTTGTGGAATAAGGACGCAGAGGCGTTTGTAGCGACGCATGGAGAGAAGGAAAGCAAGAGTAAGATTACATTTCTTTCCAATGGAGAGGTTTCTGCAAGCTCAAGTGATGCGGTCAATGGTTCTCAGCTTTTTGATACGAATAAGACTGTTGCAACTTATTTAGGTGGTGGCGCTGAATATAAGGAAGGTCAATGGAGTGCTCCAAGCTTCAAAGTTAAGATCGTCAAAGAAGATGGCAGTGCCGTTGAAGAGCAAAGTTATGATGATGTTGCCAAAGCGTTTGCTGGTGTAGGGGCTTCATTCACGAATATTCACAAAGAGCTTAAGAATGAGATTAATAAAGTTGTAGGAGATAGTCTTGTTAAGCAGGATGATGCTACGAAGGTAATCAAGATAGGTGATGAAAAAGAGGGTAGTGCAATCATAATTTCAAACATGAATGGTGATACACGTAGTCTCTCTGGCGTGAAAGCTGGAACACTTTCTGAAGGCTCGACAGAAGCCGTGAATGGTTCTCAGCTTTATTCCTTGAATCAGACGCTAGCGACGTATTTTGGTGGTGGAGCTAGCTATGAAGATGGTCAATGGGTAGCGCCTACATTCAAAGTTACGACATTTAATGATGATGGTAGTCCAGAAGAGCATAGCTATCCCAATATTGCTGAAGCGTTTGCTGGTGTAAGCAATTCATTTACAAAGCTTCATAATGAGATTTCAGACAATATTGAGCAGAATGCGTTGTTGTGGAGTGATGAAGACAGTGCGTTTGTAGCGCTTCATGGGAAGGGAGATAAAAGAAGTAAGAGCAAACTGAAGTCAGTTTTAGATGGCGATATTTCTGAAGGTTCGACAGAGGCGATTACGGGCAATCAGCTTTATTCCTTGCATCAGACGCTAGCGATGTATTTAGGAGGAGGAGCTAGCTATGAAGGTGGCGAATGGAGGGCTCCAGAATTCAAGGTTGCACAATTCAATTCTG
>NZ_JBHILQ010000042.1:0-4974 GCF_042193395.1 Bartonella sp. TT29SHDZB | reverse complement strand
TTTAAAGCGAAAGGCAAGAATGTTGGGGCGACAACAATTGCTTTAAATAATTTAGCCGGTAAGCCCGTTTATAAGGCAACAGAAACCGGTTTATTAGCCTTATCGGGAGGAGAGATACAAGATGGCTGTCTTTATACGCTTGTGTATGATGAAGAGCTTACGGGTTGGCAAGTTCTCAACCCGACAAGGGGCAAAGTTTCTTCCTTAAAACGTTTACCTTCCGGTCTGATAGGACCGTTTGCAATGGAGCGCTTGCCGGATGGTTGGTTGCCATGTGATGGGAGTGCTTATTCACGGTATGTTTATTGGGATTTATTTTCTGCGATAGGAACGACGTGGGGAGAAGGAGATGGCGCCACGACGTTTAATGTTCCCGATTTTCGGGGGCTATTTTTACGGGGACTTGATAATGAACGCAATTTAGACCCTTGGCGTTCTTTTGCAAGTCTTCAAGGCTATTCTTTGAAAGGGCATGAACATTTTATAGGTCCGGCGTCATCAGAAGGTCTTTCTTCTCGAAAAAAACGAGATGTTTCTTCTTCTGAAGCGCCCGTGACAAGGCGAAAGAGAGCTATAGACGAAGAGTGTGTAGGTTTGAGTGGGGATGCCTTGGAAAGGTGTAATCAAGAATTTGACCAAATAACAGGAAGTCCACAGGTAGAGACCCCCTTTTGGTTTACAGAAAAAGATAAGCCGCCGCGTTTACCTTGGTTTATCAGGAGTCCTTTTGCTAATTTTTTATATTATTCAACGCCTATAACAGAAGGTCTGAATGACAGAGCGCATCATGAACATCACCTTATGGCAGAGAGGGTTGGTGGGGTTGAAACGCGCCCCGTTAATGTGAGTGTAGTTTATGGGATCAAGACATGAGGAGTTGAAATGTCATTAAAACCGTTTGCGATATCAGAGATTAGCGACCCGTCTCAAGTACGGGTCGTTTTGTATTCGGGGGAAGTATTTGTACATGCGCCGCTTAATGGCGTTTTTGATTTACTGAAAGCAGCTTTGAAAACGGAGCTTGATGGTTCACTGAAAGATTTAGAGAAGCGCTTAGAAACCTTAAGAGAAGAGCTTGAAGATTTGAAAGAGTGTTCATTGGATGAAGCCCTCTGAATGAAGGAATAAAGCAGATGAAGATACCCGATCATGAACATGAATATTTGATACCTGTCGCGACGAGAGAAGAAATGATAGCAGGAACTTCTCAAGACAGTGTTGTTGTTCCGAAGCTTTTAGGGACGGCCTCTTTGTATTCGTATGAAACCTTTGCGCCGTTAGAGCAGGTTGTTAATGCAAGGCAAGAAGCAGAAAAAGCCATGGCGCGTGCGAATGGGGCGCAACAAACAGCAGATCAAGCGAAAACTATAGCAGACACAGCAGCGAGTTCAGTTACTGTAGCTTCTGAAGCCAAGACGACAGCAGAGACAGCTTTAGAGCAGGCAAATACGGCATTAACAGTATCCAATGCCGCCAAGACAACAGCAGAGGTATCGAAAACCTCTTCAGAAGATGCCAAGATGAAGTCAGAAGCGGCTGAGAGGTTAGCGCAAGAAGCCAAGCGTATTGCGGATGATACTAAAGGTGCAGCCGATAGAGTGGCGACAACGGTCACGGAAAGCTCTCAAAGAGTGACACAAGTTCAAAGCACAGTAGAGACAGCTTTGACAGAGGCAAGAGAAGCCAAGGCAACGGCAGGAGATGCAAAAACACTTTCCGAACAAACCAAGAGCGCTTTTGATGATGCCAAGCAGGTGATGGGCGAGGTGAAGAATGTTGCAGAAACAGCGGCAGCGAATAGCGGGCAAGCTCTCACGACAGCTTCTGAAGCCAAGATGACAGCTGATAGAGCCTCTTCGGTAGCTGGTGATGCAAAAGAAACGGCGTCTAAAGCACTGTCGGTAGCTCATGATCTTAAGCAATCGGTTGATCATGTCAAGAATACAGCTGAGGGAGCCAAAAGGACAGCAGAAGGAGTAGAACAGAAGGCTTTAACAGTAGAAGACGTTGCTACACAAGCCAAGATTAAAGCCGGTGAAGCCAAACAATTGGTTGAAGAAGTTAAGACGACAGCGCATTCGGCAGAAACGTTAGCGAATAATGCAAAGCGGTTAGCGGATAGTGCAAAAGATACAGCGTTGGAAGCGAAAAATAAAGCAGAGGATGCTCATGTTCTTTCGCAAGAAGCTAAGAGCGCAGCAGAGACGGCAGAAGAGAAATCCGCAAGAGCCGAAAAGAAGGCGGATGATGCGACAATCACAGCTTCTGAAGCCAAGACTATGGCGCAAGAAGCCAAACAGGCGTTAGAGACATCAACAGCGCAACAAGATGCCTCAGAAGCACTGTCTCAAGCCGCTGAAGCGAAGAAAGTAGCAGATCAGGCAGCAACGTTAGCCAATGAAAGTAAAACGACAGCTGTTGAGGCAAAAGGTTTAGTGGAGGAAGTAAAACAATCGGTAGCGACAGCGACAGAAACAGCAGAGAGCGTAGCTAAGGAAGCCAAAGTAGCATCAGAAAGCGCTGTTACAGTGGCGAATACAGCGAAGAGCACAGCAGAAGAAGCCAAAAGTGCAGCGGATACAGCAACAGCGACGGCTCATCAAGCCCAACAGAGTGCAGCGGAGGCTACAAAATTAGCTTCTGAAGCGAAAGCGGTAGCAGAGTCTGCGGCGCGTTCAGGAGAGACGGCGGGGCAGGTGAGTGGGGAAGCGGTGAAGGGTATAGCACAAGAGGCGAAGCGTAAAGCGGAAGAAGCCGAGAAAATAGCACAAGAAGCCAAACAGACAGCAGGTTATGCCAACCATGATGCTGGGCAAGCTCGTAGTGAGGCGGAAAAGGCAAAAAGCACAGCGAATGAAGCGTGGAGTAAAGCTTATGACGCGAATGAAACAGCAGATAGTGCTAAGACTATAGCAAGATTAGCAGAAACGGCAGGCGAAGAAGCCAAGAAAATAGCGGAGAAAGCCGATAACCGAGCGTATGAAGCCAAGAATGAAGTAGAAAAAGCCAAGGAAATAGCTAGTAATGCAAAATATATAGCAGAACAAGCGCAGAAGGCAGCTGAAACAGCGGGTAAAAAAGCTGCGTCTTTAGAGGAAGAAGCGGAAGAGGCACAAAAAATAGCCAAGGAAGCCAAGGAGTCTGCTGGTTATGCAAGACATGACGCGGAGCAAGCGCGTAGTGAGGTGGAAAATGCAAAAAGCACAGCGAATACAGCATGGAATAAAGCCCACAAAGCGAATGAAACAGCAGATAGTGCTAAGCTTACAGCAAGCTTAGCGGAAATGGCAGGCGAAGAAGCCAAGAAAATAGCGGAGGCATCTCAAAGCAAAGCGTATGAAGCAAAAGATGAAGCTGAAAAAGCCAAGGAAATAGCCAATAGTGCAAAATATGCAGCAGGAGAGGCGCAGAAGGCAGCCGAAACAGCGGGTAAGAAAGCCGCGTCTTTAGAAGAAGAAGCGGAAGAGGCACAAGAAATAGCCAAGGAAGCCAAACAGACAGCAGGTTATGCAAGACATGACGCGGAGCAAGCGCGCAGTCAGGCAGAAAAAGCAGAAAAAATAGCCTCGTCTGCGGTGAGTAGGGTTATCGATATCAACCAAGTGGTTGAGAATTTTAAAGCCCCCGTAAGTTTAGCGCGAATGTACTCAGATGAAGCCAAGAAAAAAGCCGAGTCGGCAGATTCACAAGCCTATCAAGCCAAGAGCGAAGCCGAAAAAGCCAAGGAAGTTGCTGATAGAGCGAAAAGGACAGCAGAAGAAGCCAAAAAAACAGCCGATACGACGAAGCAAGAGCTTGGAGGGATCAAGAGTTCCCTAGCAACGGCAACAACAGCCCATACAGTAGCTTCACAGACAAAAGTGTTAGCGGAAGAGGTAAACAATTTACTGAAACAGTCCAATTTAACGGTTCTTTCAATTTCCACACCGTTTCTTGTAGCGACAGGTAAAGCGCAATTAACCTTGAAAAAAGGAACGCGCATAACCTTGGCATTAGGCAATAATACTTTTGTTGCAAGTTATACGGCAGATACAAGAATAAGCGTTCCTTCTCTTTCGGCGGGCAAGGATTATTATGTTTATTTGGTTTCTGATGGAGGACAGTCTCATAAACTTGTTTTATCAGAAAACTCTACGTATCCAAGGGATTACACAGTGAATAATTCGCGAAAGATAGGAGGGTTTCATACGCTATGTGCAGATGTTGGTACGATTTCCAGTCATCCATTGTCTGGTTATAGAGCAGGGGATATTTTACCCAATTCTGTTTGGTGTCTCAATCACCGCCCGCATAGTTCACCAGAAGGTATGGTTTATGATCCTTCGCAAGATCTTTGGGTTGATATTTATCTTCAGTCAGGGACGGGTCACAATACCCGCTCGGCGTATAATGTTCCTATTACGACGAACCGTCTACAAACAGATCACATATCCGATATGCTGCGTGTTAAGAAGGCTTTGCTCAATAATACAGAATTTACCTCTGCGATGTATGGAAGCAATGAAGGTGGTGGGATTCAAGGCAAAAAAGCACCTTCACCAAAACATTCTGGAGGTTATAAGAATACGGCAAATATACGGATGATTTCGCATATCGGTTGTGAAGATGGTTGCGGTTATGTTTGGCAATTTGTGAGAGATGTTTGTTTCATGCAAACGGTAACTGGAACCTCACCAAATGTACAGTTTAAAAAAGATATGTATGCATTGTTAGCTGGTGGAGATTGGTCTGATACTACGAATATCAATCCACATCTGCGTGCAGTCATTATACGGAATGCCATTTATGAATCGGCTGGCGCCCGTGGCTGTAGTTATCCACGGCATTTTGTTTAGGAGGGTTAGATGATAGATTATCCAGAGCATTTAAATAGCAAAGAAGATTATATGAATATGCTTTCCTTTGATAAGGCTGAAACCGTAAGGAGGCTAGGGAATCTTTTAGCAACACGTTTTTATTGGGTTTTTGTTAAAG
>NZ_JBHILQ010000041.1:0-5032 GCF_042193395.1 Bartonella sp. TT29SHDZB | reverse complement strand
ATGAATGCAGCGATACAGGCAGGTGTCCAAGCGCTGATTAACAAAAGCGCTGTGGCTCTTGTCAATAATCGCGGCAATATTGCCGGTGCCTTGCATGAGCTTGGCTCTTCAAAGAATATTCTCAGCATTGTCTCGTCGATGTTGACAGCAGGCTTAACCAGCCAACTAACCGAAATGGCTGGTGTTGGACAATCTTTGCCAAAAACCGCTCCTTTTGTCGATCGTATCGCCCTTGAAGCGAAAAAGAACCTGATCAAAGCCGCTATTGGCACAGGCGTTCAAACGGCTCTTGAGGGTGGCTCTCTTGACAAGAACTTTTTTAACAACCTGCGCATCGCCCTGTCTGATACGGTTGGCAAATCGTTGGCGGAAGAAATCGGTACCGCCAAGGCTGAAGGCAAAATAGATACGGTCACACAAATCGTTGCCCACGCCGGTCTTGGCTGTTTAAAAGGCGCTGTTGCGAGTGGTGCTTGCACGGCCGGTGCTGTGGGGGGGGGCTGTGGGTGAAGCCACTGCTATGCTCCAGTTTCAATTATGGGTGCAAGGCATTGTGAAAGAGGAAATGGGGGATCTAAACGGTCGCACCCCAACTCCGGAAGAGCAAGCGCGTATAAACGCAAAGATTGATGCGCAGTTTGCTGACTTTAGAGACCACACCATTGATGTTGCACGGGCTGCCGGGGGCGTTGCCGCTGCCCTTGCCGGTGGCAATGTTGATGCCGGCGCTGATGCCGCTGGTAATGCCGCTGCAAATAACTACCTCAGCAGTGCGCAACAAGCTCAGATGGAGAAAGAATTAAAGGAGTGTCCTGACTTTTTATGTGCAGCAGAAGTGTCTGCGAAGTGGACTGCGATTAGTACAGGGCAAGATATAAGCTTTGCGGCAGGTATGGTAGCTGGTGTCCCGGCTGAAATATACGATACGGTTGATGGTTTTTTGCAAATAGCCAAAAATTCCAAAGAGATTTTGAAAGCGCTCAAAGATTTCTTCACCAGTGATAAGGTTTTGGCTACCCTTGGGCATGCCTTTGCACAGCCCTATGTAGATCGCATTAATAAAATGGAGGAGGAATATGAGCGAGCCGGTGCCGGTGGTTCCTTTAATGCTGGTCTTGAATTTGGAAAATTATTGACTGAAGTAGCAACGCTGTTTTTGGGAGGAGCTGGAACAGCCAAGGGAGCCATAAAGCTTGGCGAAAAGACAGTGATCAAGTTCAATGCTATGAAAGATTTTGCCCAATTCGCTTCCAAGAAAAATCTTGCAGAACTTGCAACTCAAGGAGATCCTGACAAATTTGCGGCGAGGAAAGAACTGACCAAACTTGCTGCTAAAGAAAAAAAGCTTTGGTTAAAAAAGAAACCCACTAAATTTACCGATAGCAAATTTGGACAGACTAACAAAGCCTATCAGAGAGACGATTTGTTTGATCCTAACAGAATTTCTGATTGGGAAGAAAAAGGAAAAACGGTGTGGGGCACCAATATTGAGAGAATGGAAACAGGAAGAGCACCTATAGGATTTGATAATAAGTCTGTTGAGTTGCATCACCTAAAGCAAACGCATGAGGGACCCATAGCAGAAATGAGTCATGAATCTCATAAAAAATATACTTCTGTGATTCATAATAATCCTCAAAAACATCAATCACTTATAGAGAGAAAAAAGTTTGATAAGTGGAGAGAGGAATATTGGAAGGAACGTGCTAAAGGGTATAGGGAACAAAAAAACAGTAATTTAGGAGAAATAATTGATATGAAATGGGGTATCATAGGGATAGATTTTGACAGATGGGGACAGGAGCATCGGCAGTAATGCTCTACGATTGATGAAAAGAGAAAAAAGAAATTTGGAGAAATAATTGATGAAAACCTATACCTTAGATGATGTTGTAATATTAATTGATAAAGTGAATAAATATGATGATGAGATTATCCATTTTCGTACTGAAGATGATGCAGTTGATGATCTTGTAATTGAAAGGGCTGAGAAAGCTCTTGGTTTACAATTCACATCCTCTTACAAGAGTTTTTTGAAACATTATAAAGGTGGGGACATTAGTGGTGAAGAAATCTATAGTCTTTATGAGCATCCTATAGGTGTTTCTGTTAATGACGTTGTTTTCCAAAACTTAAATGATAGAAAACGTGGTTTTACGACACCAGAACAGCTCGTTGTGAGTTATGATCTTGATGAAACCTTTTACTTTGATTATACGCAGTTTCGGGATGGTGAATGCCCACTCTATGTCATGTTTGCGGATGAGGAGTCCGAATATTACGCCAGTAATTTTTATGAATTCCTATGCAAAAGAATTAAAGTACACGCGGGAGTTGAGATACCTGATGGTGACCAACCGATTGAAAAGATTGAGAATACTCCCACTCCGCAACCTATCCCTTTTTACAAGAGTTTTTGGAAAAAACTATGGAAGAGGTGAAATTGATAGAGGAAATATGGAGCGTTTATAACGCACGTTTTGAGGATCATCTATGAAAACCTATACCTTAGATGATGTTGTAGAATTAGTTGATAAATATAATGATATTATCAATTTTCGTACCGAAGAAAATGCGGCTAATGATCTACGGATTGAAAAGGAGGAGAAAGCTCTCGGTTTGCAATTCACATCGTCTTATAAGAGTTTTTTAAAAAAATATGTAGGAGGAGAAATAGGGGGTGAAGAAATCTTTAGCCTTTATAAGGAGTGTGGAGCAGATATCCCTGGTGGTGATATTGTTTTCAAAAACTTAAATGCTAGAAAACGTGGTTTTGCAACATCAGAACAGCTTGTCGTGTGTTACGCTGATTTTGGTGAAACCTTTTATTTTGATTATACGCAGTTTCGGGATGGTGAATGCCCACTCTATATCAGGCTTCCATCTGAAGATTGCGAATATTACGCTAGCAATTTTTATGAATTCCTTTGCAAAAGAATTAAAGTACACGCGGGAGAAGAGATACTTGATGGTGACCAACCGATTGAAAAGACTGAGAACACTCCCACTCCGCAACCTATACCTTTTTACAAGAGTTTTTGGAAAAAACTATGGAAGAGGTGAAATTGATAGAGGAAATATGGAGCGTTTATAACGCACGTTTTGAGGTTCATCCATGAAAACCTATACCTTAGCTGATGTTGCAGTATTAATTGATAAAGTGAATAAATATGATGATGAGATTATCAATTTGGGTACTGCAGAAAATGCAGTTGATGATCTACTGATTGAAAAGGCGGAGAAAGCTCTCGGTTTACAATTCACATCTTCTTATAAGAGTTTTTTAAAAAATTATAAAGGAGGAGAAATTGGAGGTTATGAAATCTGTAGCGTTTATAGGGATTGTGGAATAGGTATTGCTGCTGGTGATATTGTTTTCCGCAACTTAAATAATAGAAAAAGGGGTTTTGCGACACCAGAACAGCTTATCGTAAGTAGAACAGATTTTGGTGAAACCTTTTATTTTGATTATACGCAGTTTAGGGATGGTGAATGCCCACTCTATGTCATGCTTCCATCTGAAGATTGCGAATATTACGCAAGTAATTTTTATGAATTCCTTTGCAAAAGAATTAAAGAAAGCGTGGGAGCTGAGATACCTGATGGTGATCAACCGATTGAAAAGATTGAGCACACTCCCACTCCGCAACCTATCCCTTTCTACAAGAGCTTTTGGAAAAAACTATGGAAGAGGTGAAATTGATAGAGGAAATATGGAGCGTTTATCACGGACGTTTTGAGGTTCATCCATGAAAACTTATACTTTAGCTGATGTTGCAGTATTAATTGATAAAGTGAATGAATATGATGATGAGATTATTAATTTTGGTAGTGAAGATGATGAAGAGAATGAAACGGATGATCTACAGATTGAAAAGGCGGAGAAAACTCTCGGTTTACAATTCACATCCTCTTACAAAGTTTTTTTAAAAAAATATGGAGGAGGAGAAATTGGTGGTGATGAAATCTTTAGTCTTTATAAGGAGTGTGGGGAAGGTATTCCTGCTGGTGATATTGTTTACCGAAACTTACTCAATAGAGAACGTGGTTTTGTGACACCAGAGCAGCTTTTCGTTAGCAGAACAGATTTTGGTGAAACCTTTTATTTTGATTATACGCAGTTTCGGGATGGTGAATGCCCACTTTATGTCATGCTTCCATCTGAAGATTGCGAATATTACGCAAGTAATTTTTATGAATTCCTATGCAAAAGAATTAAAGTACACGCGGGAGTTGAGATACCTGATGGTGACCAACCGATTGAAAAGATTGAGAATACTCCCACTCCGCAACCTATCCCTTTTTACAAGAGTTTTTGGAAAAAACTATGGAAGAGGTGAAATTGATAGAGGAAATATGGAGCGTTTATAACGCAAGTTTTGAGGATCATCTATGAAAACCTATACCTTAGATGATGTTGCACAATTGGTTGATAAGTGAGTCATGATGCAAACTAAAGATGTCACAGAGATTTTAAAAAGACTGGGCTGGGAGCCTTATCGTGATAACGTGGGGGATACTTTTGCGCATTATCATCTTCCCGATCGCATTGTCGGTATTGGGTATGGTGTAAAAAATTATGGAGAGAGTGGCAAAGAGTTTTTGCTTTCGGCTGATCTCACCACCGCTGCTTATTGTCTTGGCTGGGAATATTCTAGAGGTGAAAAATCACAGCGTAAATATGGAGATGTGCTGTTTTACGCGAAGGAGGATTTTAATGTTAAAGCTCCGGATCTTTCCGAAAGCCATATTAAGGACGCTCTAAATAGAGTGATTGCATGGGCGCAAGCACAGGATATTGAAAAAAAGTTGTGCGAGGAAGCTACTAATCATTCTGCCGTTGCACAAGCATTACTTGGTGATATGGAGGCTTTAAGGAGTGATAGATCTACCCCAAAACTATCTGTGCCAGAATTTGCAGATTATAAAACAATGACATCGGATGATCGCCTGCTTTTTTTTTGCACAGGCCTATAAAAATGGGGAATTAGACGATATTCTAACGCGCAAGAAGCCAAAACAGCGCTCGATA
>NZ_JBHILQ010000040.1:0-5256 GCF_042193395.1 Bartonella sp. TT29SHDZB | reverse complement strand
CTTACAGCGGTTCAAGGCGCTTATTATCAAAAGGAAATGTTGGCAGCCGAGCAGGAGGGGCGGATAGGGCGCGTTGCGCGTGATCCTTTAATGCAAATACGCGCCTTTTGGGATATTGGGGGCACGGGTGCTAAGGCAGATGCCACAGCGATATGGATAGCGCAATTTGTTGGCAGAGAGATCAGAGTGCTTGATTATTACGAAGCACAAGGACAGCCGTTATCCGAACATATAGGTTGGTTGCGTCAAAATGGTTATGAGAAGGCATTGATGGTTTTGCCTCATGACGGTGCGACCAGAGACCGTGTACACAATGTGAGTTTTGAGAGTGCTTTAAATGATGCGGGTTTTGAAACGCAAGTTGTTCCCAATCAGGGAGCAGGGGCGGTTAAGATGCGTATAGAGGCGGTGCGGCGTATTTTACCTTCAGTTTGGTTCAATGAAGAGACGACCGTAGCAGGGCGCAAAGCACTGAACTGGTATCACGAGAAATGGGATGAGAAGCGCAATATTGGCTTGGGAGCAGAGCATGATTGGTCCAGTCATGGAGCAGATGCCTTTGGATTGATGTGCGTGGCTTATGAAGAACCTCCGACGATACAAAGGCGACCAGCTTATAGCGGTAGAGAAACTTATGAAAGCACGTCATGGATGGCAGAATGATGTATGATGAAGAGCATTTAGATAAAGAAAGTAACGCATCAGATTTGTCGACAGAAGGCTTATTTCGCAAGCTTGTGAGTTGGTACAAAGAAGATGTGGAGCATGTGAATAAATGGCGTGAACATGCGCGGGAGGATTTTCGTTTTTACAATGGTGATCAGTGGAATGAGGCTGATTTAGCGGCGTTAAAAGAGCAACGCCGCCCCGTTATGACCTTTAATCGTATTGCTCCGCTTGTAAATGCTGTTGTGGGTTCAGAGAGAAATAATAAGCGCGAAGTGCAGTTTATTCCACGTCAAGTAGGGAAGGCATTGCCTAGTGAATTGCTTACCGGTGCGGCAGAATGGTTTCGGGACATGGCGCATGCAGAATACGCTGATAGTGATGCTTTCCAAGATGCGGTTATCTGCGGCATGGGGTGGACTGATACACGGCTTGATTATGAAAACAGCTTTGATGGTGAACCGGTTATTACGCGTTTAGACCCGTTAAAGATGGTTTGGGACAGTGCAGCGGTGCAACCGAACTTAACCGATGCGCAACGTTTGTGGTATGTGGACCGCAAGCCTTTGGAAGTAGCCAAGCAGATGTTTCCCAAAGCCCATTGGAGTGAACTGAGTGCAGATTGGGCTCGTGATGGGATTGCTTATGAGGGCATTCATCATAATGATCTTGAAGCTTATAATGATGAGAAGGGCATTGATGTTGAAAACGGTCGACGGATGATCACACTTGTTGAATGCCGTTGGTTTGAAAGCGAGAGGTATTACAAAGCGCCCGATTTAAGCACTGGAGAACTTCGTGATTATAGCGAGGAAGAATTTAAACAGCTTCAATGTATGATGCCTAATATTCAAGGGGCGGCTTTTAATAAAAAGGTTGTTAAGCGCGCTTTTTTAGGCAGGAAGGTTTTGCTATGCCCCGATCAACCCATGGTTCCAGCTGGTCAATTGGGTTGGGAGTGTATAACGGGATATTTTGATAAGATAGAACGGCAGTTTTATGGTGTTGTGCGTCCTACAAAAGATCCTCAACGGTGGGCGAATAAATATTTCAGTCAAGTGATGTATATCCTTAATAGCCAATCCAAAGGCGGGATAATGGCAGAGAGTGGTGCATTTAAGGATGAGAGAGAAGCAGCAAAAAGTTTAAGCCGATCAGACAGTATTACATGGGTTAAACCTAACGCATTGGCACAAGGAAAGATCCAACCCAAACCCGTAGCACAGTTTCCACAAGGCTTTTTCCAGCTGTTTAATGAAGCTAAGGAAGCAATTAATCAGGTGACGGGTTTATCGCCCGAATTCATTGGCACAAGGGAAGTGACACAAGCGGGTATTTTGGAGGCACAACGACGCCAATCCAGTTTAAATCTGCTTGCTTGTCTGTTTGATGGTTTACGTTTGTACCGCAAGCGGCAAGGTAAAATTATTTTGCACTTGATACAGAATTACTTGTCCGATGGGCGTTTGGTACGGATATCTGGTGAGGAGAATGCGCAATATATTCCATTGACGCGTGAAGAAGTAACGAGTGTCGAGTATGATATTGTAGTTGATGATGCGCCAACCAGCCCGAATGAGAAAGAGCGCACCTTCGGTATTATCACACAGCTGCTTCCATTGCTTCAAAATGCGATTACGCCGGATATTATGCTTGATCTACTTCGTTATTCACCATTGCCTGCGTCATTGCTTAATCGTGTCAGTGAGAAGTTCCAACAGCAACAAATGGCACAACAACAGCAGATGGCCCCCGAGCAGGAAATGAAGTTGCAGGAAAAGCAACAAGACTTAGAGACGAAAGCACAGATGCATCAGATGGATTTGCAACAAAAGCAGATTGATCTGTTTGTGCATCAAGAGAGAGCAAAAACAGACGCGGAACTGATGAAGCAACGCTATGAGATTGAACGGCAGAAGCTTCTCAATACTCAGGCACACAATCAGATCATGCGAGAGCGAATAGCATTACACAGAGGTATGCATAGTTGAGAAAGGTGAAAGAATGAATGCAGAAATGAATGAAGCTATGAATGAAGATTACAGAGTTGGAGCGCCGGTCTTTGATGATGAGAGCTCTTTTGATGCTGGGACTTATGATGGTGAAACGATTGATAATAATGACATTACGTCTCCAGAGCCGGTTGTGCAGCCCGTTGAAAAGCCTTCAGAGATTGTTCCTAATTTAGAACAGCAGCGTATGGAGCAACAAGCCAAACAAGCTCGTGAAGCGCTTGTCAAGCTTTATGAACCCCAAACCCAGACGCCAATGGTTGAAGGTGAAAATGCACCCCCAGACCCTACACAAGACATTATTGGCTATATGAGTTGGATGGGAAAAAAGATTCGAGAGCAGGATGCGTATATTAGGGAACAGAAAGAAGCGCTAAGACAAGCTGAGGAACAGCAGCAGCATGATATACGTCTTGGTCAGTTTTTCAACAATTCTGTTAAGTCGTTTCAAAATAAATCCAGTGATTTTGGTGATGCGGCAAATTTTCTTTATGAGAAGCGTGCGAAGGAATTGAGTTCTTGGTCGTCACTTTATCCTGAGTATGCAGATCCAAACACAATTTCTGAGATCATAAGGAATGAATTGCGTACGATTGTAGCGACTTGTGCACAAAGAGATCTCAATCCGGCAGAAGAGATTTATAGGATAGCACAAAACCTTGGTTATCAGACAAAAGCGATACAAGCCAACGATCAGGTTGCAGAACTTCAAAGCCGTCAGAATTCTGCGCGGACTTTGACGGCATCTGGTGGAGGGGGGAGTGTTGGACCAATCACTTTAAAAAACATTTGTGATATGTCTGATCAAGAATTTGGAGAATGGTATAGCAATCCTAAGAATCAAATCATTTTTGATAAGTTAATGGGGCGCGATGGCTGAGTATAGTCTAGGCGCATAACGTAATCCGCTTTTAATGCGGGTTTTTGCCGGCTTAAAGCCGGTTTTTTTATAGCAAAGAAAGGTAAAATCAATGGCAACAACACGTATACCTATTAATGATGCTCAAGCGGTGAAAGCTTGGTCAAAGAGATTAAATTATGAAGCGTCTAAAGCGCTTGATATTGAACCATTAATGGGAGAAGGCTCCAATAGTATCATTCAAGTCAAAAATGAACTTAGGAAAGAAGGTGGAGATTGTGTTACGTTTAGCTTACGAGCACAGATTATGGGGCGTGGTGTAAGCGAGGGTGAAACGCTTAAAGGCAATGAAGAGGCACTCCAATTCCTTCATGATAAACTTTATATCAATGAACTTAATAACGCTGTTTCAACAAAAAATAAAGGTACGATTGATCAACAACGTATTTTGTTTAGTTTACGCGACGAAGCACATAAGGCATTGGTTGATTGGTTTGCAGACCGTTTGAGTTTGATGTTTTTTCTTCAAGTTTGCGGATATACAGCGCCTACAATAAAGTTTGAAGGACGTGAAGTTGAACTTGATGAATTGTATTATGGTTTTAATGCACCATTGGCACCAAGCAGTAAGCGTATTGTGCGACCAGAAGCCAAAACGAAAGATGAAGACGTAAAAGAGCTGGCAAAACACGGTTTTAGTCTTAAGCTCATAGATGAAGCTGTTAAAGTTGCAAAGTTGGCTAACCCCAAAATCAGACCAGTACGGGTTGGTGGTTCCAATGTCTACGTGATGTATCTTCATCCCATACAAGTTATGCAATTGCGTACCAATACAGATACTGGTCAATGGCTTGATATACAAAAGGCAGTTTATTCAGGTTCGCGCGCGAAGAACCCGATTTTTGATGGTTCACTAGGCATGTATAATGGTGTGATTTTACGAGAATCCGAACATGTAACCCATGGTGTTAAATCCGATGGTAGTGTTGAAGAAAATGTCCGCCGTGCTGTATTACTGGGTGCACAGAGTGCGATGCTTGCCTTTGGAGCAGAAAATCAAGAGACGCGCTATAAATTGGTTGAAGAGCTTGATGATTATCAACGGGTATATGGTGTTGCAGCTAAGACAATCATAGGCATGAAGAAAACACGTTTCCAAATGCCTGGAAGAGGACAAAATGCGCAAGATTTCGGAACCGTTGTTGTTTCAACTTGCACAGGCGAAAAGCCTTCTTAATTTTCAAAGAAAGGAAATAAAACATGGCAGAAGGATTACCACAACCCCTACAAGGGAGAAACTTGGTTACGCAACAAGTGAGTTTTTTTCGCTTGAACATCTCGTATAAAGATAAGCATTTGACACGCAAAATCGGGACTTTACCGCGTGGTGCGATGATCCTTTCGATTAAAGCGTTTGTGAAGACAGCGTTTTCGGATGCGAAATTAAAGATAGGTAGCACCTATGGTGGTAATGAGTTTAGTGAAAAGGACATCAAAACCCAAAGCACTCAAGATTTTACATCAACCAACCAAAAAGAGTTTGTTCCAGAAGATCAAGAGCTTACGCTTTATGCAACACGGGATAAAACAACCGCGGCTGGAGAGTGTGTTGTGGTGGTGCAATTCGTGACCAATCGTTGAGAGGTATTTTGATGACACGTCATTATATTCGGGTTAAGACCGGAGGACCGATACCAGTAAAGCGAGATGTTTATCGTC
>NZ_JBHILQ010000004.1:107269-152405 GCF_042193395.1 Bartonella sp. TT29SHDZB | reverse complement strand
ACAAATTCGGAGAGAGGCATATCTATAGCGCCACGAATGATGAGCCAACCATAGATGATGAAAGCGATTGTGAGACCTATTGAAACAAAGGGTGTAATTGTAGCTATTGTTTTTGAGGAAAGATCCGTGACATATGTTTTTGTTATCTGATCAATTTTATTGAAAAGTTGCGTGAACACTGTAAAGTCCATGGAATTCCTCTTTAACGAATTTTCAACTTTTTATATGATTTTTAAGCATTTTTCGTTGATTTTTTTAGGATGGAATTAAATTTCGTAGACCTTTTCAGTTTATGAGAGATAACTGAATATTGTGCATTAACTTTTGCTTTTTACGAGCATACAAGAAAAATAATACAACGAAATATTGTTACAAAAAGCTTTATCTAATAAATCTTATGGTAGGCATTTTCGTGTTTTTACTATTTAAAATTTTTATGTTATGTTTGTCCTTCTGCTGTTTGATAAGTGCATGTTCAGCGTTGCGTAAATGTGCGACCATTTGTAGTTTTGCTGTTTCATTTTGTAGCTTAGCGAGCATTCCAATTATATATGCTTGTAACTCAGCAATACTTTTTAGATCTTTTGTTGTCTTGATTTCGTTTAATAGTTCTTCAATTTGCTGAAAACGATTGTTTGCTTCTTCGAAAGTCTTTAAACTTACGGCTTTATCAGTGACGGCTGCATATTGGCTACGCTTGTTGATAAAACTGCTAGATTCATGGACAGAGATAGGAATTTCTTCTTCTTTTAAAATATTTTCAAGTGATGTAGATAGAGCAGAAGTTTTATTTCTATTGTAGAGATTCTCTGGATTTTTGAGAAAAAAACTGCTGTGATCTGTTTGTGCACTTTTAAGGTTTTTAGTATCGAATTTTGGGCTTCCCGTTATAGATTCGCGTATCTTTTTTGTTTCCTCAAGTTGTTTTTTTAGTGTATCGAGAAATTGGGCATCAGATAGAGCTTTCTTTTGTTGTGGAGTTTTTTTAGTCTTTGATGTATTTGAAGATGAACCTCCAAAAAAATTGGGCCACGTCGTTGGAATTGATGCCGACAAATCCGCTGCTCCAGCGCCCCAAACCCAAGCCATTGCTGGGTTTGGAATCCCTAAAGTTACTACAACTACTATTGAAATGACCTTTTTTTTCATGTTTCCCTCCTGTCATTTTTTGCGTGCTGTAAGAAAATTGGTAACCATATTGCTGGATCATCACCAACTTCCGCGATAATACTTTCGGCTAACTCTGCATTATCAGGTGTACCTGATAACACCAAGAGCTCGTCACTAAAGTCGTGTTCGATGGTTCTTCCATCGCGAGTCAGATGGAATTTACCAAGATTCAGTTCTGCAAGCGCAGATTGATCACCCTGCTTAATGAGGAATTGGCGACTAAACTCACCAAGTCCTTTAACGAGTTCAAATTCGGTATCTGTTAGTTTAAAGCCTTTTGTATAATCTTCATAGTTTGCTTTGGGGTTGGCTAGAAAAATGTAAGTTGCACACTGTTGAATGAGTGTTTTAGCAATATTACTTTCCAAGGCATCGCTAGGCTCTTGTGTTGCATAAACAAAAATACCATTTTGTTTACGGATCGTCTTTTGTTTATTTTTCGCTAAATCCTCAAAGTACGGATCTTGCAAAGGTTTCCAAAACTCATCAAAGATATACATAAATCGCTGTCCGCTAATCATGCCTTCTGTGCGGTAAAGCAAATACATCATCACTGGAGTGCGAGTTTCAACATTATCTAAAAATTCTGTGATATCAAAGCCGTAAACTTGATGTGTTGAGAGATCAAGAGCATCATGAGGATTATCAAATAACCATCCATAATCACCACCTTCACACCATTTTAGTAAGCGAGCATGAACAGATGGATGAGCATTATAGTCACTTAAACGTGGATTTGGTAAAAATTGTATCAGAAAGGACAAACGACGAAGTGATTGGTCAATGTTACTGCTCATAACAGACATAACAGCTTTATTAATTTCTTCCTCGTCGTGATGCGTAACCTCACCACCAGCTTCTGCCAATTTTTTAACAAATTGTTTCAGAAAAATCAGATTTTCTTGTGTAGGTGGGAGTTGGAAAGGATTGAAACCACTTTTCCTGCCTGGCTTGAATGTTAAATATTTTCCACCCATCGCTCGAATGGCAATTTCCATGCCACGATCTTTATCAAAAACAACAGTTGTCGGCTTAAATTTTTGTGCTTGTGCTAACAAAAATCCGAGTAACACGGTTTTACCGGAACCAGATTGTCCGATAAGTGCGGTATTACCAAGTAAACGTTTATCTGTCGAGTCCTCTTCAAGTTTGGAGGCATGAAAATTGAAATAAAGTGGTGTTTTACTGGTTGTTTTAAGAATTGTGACAGCTGGTCCCCATGGGTTGCCAGTGGGTTTTCCTGACATGAAATTATGAAAAGATGAAAATGATAAAAAGTTCAATGATGTAATTGGAGCAGGACGTGGTCTCCATTTCCAATTGCCAGGAAGTTGTGCCCAATAGCCAGCCTCTATCGCCAAGTCTACAGGTTTGGGTAGTACCGCAACGTCTAGTAATGCTGCACTCGCTTTGGCCATATGGTCGCGAACTTGTTGAATTGTATCACCATAGATAGTCAATGTGCAGTGATGTTCTCCCATGACAAAATGCCCACTGATAAGCTGGTTTAGTGCTTCGTCAATTTGTTCAATTTGGCTCGTTGCCACATCTCTTGCATCAATAAGATTACGCTGATGCCGTTGTAAATAGTCTTTAGCAGCATGTCGGGAGAGCACCGAAAAGCTCTGCGTCAATACGAACTCGAAGTCACTTTCCAACAAAACATTTAATTGTCCTGGTTTGGTTGTTGCATCATATTCTTTAATTTCCAGCATTCCAAATCGACGCATTCCACTGGTTGTTCGCAGTTCACCAAGAGCACCCCATTTTGAGAAAAAAGGTCGATTGATAGACATGTAGTCAGAAAAACGGTCATGGCAAATTGGCATGGGGTGATATTCACCATTGACAAGCATTCCAAGGAACTCAAGTGCAGAAGAATAAACATGCCCATTTTTTTCATAAGCACCAAGAAGTTCTGCACCGTAACGGTTTAAAGACTGGCCTAAAGTACGATTGATGTCATTGAGTTCTTTTATACATGTATCTTGTCGCATCTTTTTTTGATCAAGCGTTTCACGTTCATGTTTAGAAAAGAACGACATAATTTTATCCGCTATCGGTTGAAAAATGACAGTCAGATATAAATCATTGACCATCAAATTATAACCAGTAAAGCTTTGCCTATATTTTTCATCAAGTTGATAGCAAAACATTTGATCAAATGTTGAATCAGGATATTCATAAACACGGCGGCGCACAATATGCGTCCAAAATGATAAATTGGCCGATGCAAGACCCCGTAGAGTATTGTTAAGCTCTTTTATCCATTGAAAAATATCTTCTTCTGAAGCGCTTTGATGCGAACGCCCGTCAATTTTCCAAATTGACAAATATTCCGCATTTTTAGTAGAAATAATCGTATCTGTAATATGATGTGAATAAGGCAGAAACAGGTTTACAGGTGTCTCTGATGCAAGGCGTTTGCTGCTTTCAACAGCTGTCATGTTTATCTCCTTTTACTATAATCAGAGGGACTATAACTTGATGCGCCCCAAAAACCTTTGTTGCGATTGCGAAACTTAGTATCGATCCATAACCACCAGATACGAAACGCCTTGTCATCGTTTTTAGTAATTTGCACCATAATGAACCATAATGGAGGTGCCATAATCCACAAAAAGATACTTACTGTCATAGCAATAACAGCGACCCCCATAACCATAACGATAAATGGCATCATGGGGACACCCCATATCGTTGGAACACGTGTTGCTCCCTTGAATAGGGGGAATTCTTTTTTTTCTTGCGATTTCATGGAATGTTCTCATCACTGGAGGTGAAATAATATGTGGCTAATATAGAAAGCTGCACCAGCAATAATGACACTGAATGCCCATCGCATAAATGTAGCTCTTGCGATGATGCGAAATATATAAATAAGCAAAAGTAATAAAAGAAGGATAACAGCAACGATAGGAATAATTATACTTAATCCATATTGCATCCCTATGAAAACATCTAAACTCTTTGTTTCCGTCTGAGCGTATGCAGATTGAGTTATTAATAACATAACTGAAGTGATAACAATAGCACTAATCTTACATATTTTTGATTGAAGCGTATTTAATTGTTTCATATCTTTTATCCCCTTTTAATTAAAGTTGCTATAAATAATATTCCTTTTTTCGTAGTATAAACGACATTATTACTGGTAAAAATCTATAATTGACGAATATTAAAAACATTACGTGTTATACTAATTTATGGATTACCTGTAAACAACAGTGTAGCAAGTTGGGTTGCTGATCCAGCGATGACAACGCCGATCGCCCACCGTACAAACGTATCCTTTCCTATGTAGCGTCCTGCGTAACCAATTGCTAAGCACAAAAGTATTACGGCAGCGGCGATAGGGATAATCGTTTTTAAATCTGTTTGAAGCAGGTCTAAAGCTTTTTTTGCAGGTTCTAATTTTACATTTGCATATACAGGATTCGTTATAAAAAAGGCATTTAGAGCTGCAGAAATTACGATAATTTTGTTATTATTTTTTATGAGATTAATTAATTTTTTCATATTTTACTCTTATCAATACTTTGTATATTCTTAATATAAACGAAATATCACATAATATGTTTAAATTTATCAAACATAAATTCTTACATTAGAAACATTATGTATTATACCAGCTCATTATTTACCTGTAAACAACAATGTAGCAAGTTGGGTTGCTGAACCAGCGATGACAACACCGATTGCCCACCGTACAAATGTGTCTTTTCCAATGTATCGCCCTGCATAGCCAATTGCTAAGCACAACAATATAACGGCAGCAGCAACAGGAATAATGTTATCAATAAGATCTGTTTTGAGTCCTTCTAAAGCTTTTTTTGCAGTATCTAAACCTTTTGCTTGGGCCCATACGGGATGTATCATAAAAAATACAGTTACAGCTGCAGAAAGTGTGATGATTTTGTTATTGTTCTTTGATTGGAAGCTAATTAGTTTTCGCATATTTCTCTCACTAAGATTATAAATAACATTTTGTATTATAGTTGTCATTTTTAAATTTGAACTAACTGTACCTTTAAACTGTACCTTTAAATAACAGGCTCGCAAGTTGGGTTGCTGAACCAGCGATGACAACACCGATTGCCCATCGTATAAATGTATCCCTTTCAATGTAGCGTCCTGCGTAACCAATTGCTAAACACAAAAGTATAACAGCAGCAGCAACAGGAATAATATGAGTAGTAAGATCTGTTTGTAAAGCTGTTAAAGCTTTTCCAGCATGCTCTATTTTTGCATATGCGGGATGCGTTATAAAAAACACAGTTATAGTTGCAGAAATTGCAATAATTCTGTTGTTATTTTTTGATTGGAGGTTAATTAATTTTTGCATATTTTACTCTTATTAAGTTCTTATGAGTGCTTTGTATTTCTATCATAAACGGGATAGAATTCTGTCATGTTAATAATTATTAGATGCATTTTTATATTAAAAACATTTTGTATTATACCAGCTTATTAATTACCTGTAAACAACAGTGTAGCAAGTTGGGTCGCTGAACCAGCGATAACGACCCCGATTGCCCACCGTACGAATGTATCTTTTCCGATGTAGCGCCCTGCATAAGCAATTGCTAAGCACAAAAGTATAACAGCAGCAGCAACAGGGATAAGCAGCTTTAAGTCATCACGGAGTTTATCTAAAGCATCTTTTGCAGTTGTTAATTTTTGAGCATACACAGGATTGGTCATAAAAAATACGGTTAAAGCTGCAGAAAATGCAGCAGTTTTATTACGAGCTGTTGTGTGAAGAATATTTAATTGTTTCATGTTCTTTATCCTGATTAAGATTAAAACTCCCACAAATGACCCCTCGTTCATGAAGAAACTTAAAAAGATATTTTGGATCAGCCCAAGTTCTTAGTTTTCCTCTTTGTGTAAGTAACGTATATTTATTTGGCTTTCCGGTGATTGGATCATCGGAAATAAACGTGAAATACCATTCCCTTTCTGAAAGCATCACGACTGTAATTTCACGCGCTGCTTTTTGACTAAATGCTATATCAACGCTGTTTTGTTCTATCATTTTCATTATCTTTGCCCTCAATTAGAAGAGATTTTGTTCAATCTTACTAATTAGAGCTTTAACATTTTCTTATCTACCTTTCATTATAATATCCTATCAAAATTCTGGGGTTTCGTGAAAATATCAGTCGTCACTCTAGCGATCTTCTCGATGAAGAAAAATCTTCAGCTGAAAAAGCATCGCGGGCGCTACTTTCTTTATGTGTAAATGCATCTTCTTCTCCTTTTGAAGAAAGAGGAAGAGAATCTACTTTAGTTGTCTGTTCTGGTTCTTCTTTTTTAAGCTTTACAGGCTCCTGCAAGTCTTCATTTCCTCGTACAGCAGCATTTACTCCAATATATGAAGTAACTTTTTGCATACGGGTGTGGTTTGAGTTTTCTGTATTGTAAAAATTCAGCACAGACTGCAAAGTCGCTTTTTCAAAGATGCACTTTGATGTTGTTTGTTCATAGCAGTAAGTTAAAGCACTTTGTACAGCTGTAAGATTTCTGCAAAAATCAAATGCATCAAAAAGAGAAAACAATTTCACATTTCCAACATCGATTTGCCCTAAAATTATGTTAAAATTATGTTCACTCTGTTCAGCTGTTGCAATTGTTTCCTTAAGCTGAGATGATTGATAGAAGAAGTTATCTTTATCATCTGTTACATAAACATTGTCCCGCGCTTCTTGTTCGGCAGTAACTGAAAATGTTATGGGGGGCGTATTGGATATGTATGCAGCAGCAAAAAATGTAAAATCTGGAACAATCATTAGCAATACACCTTATTATGAAGAATTTTATTAATACAAATGCTAATGCTTTGTGGTGCTTTTTCTCGTTGTCTTTTGATTTTATAAATTTGCAGAATGAGATTGTTTAGCTTAGAATATTCCTTGTGATTATTGCTTTGTTCTCTTTTAAGAATATTTCTAATATATGCGAATATCCAACCAACACGATAAAAGTGTGGAATAAAATAGAGCACATTACGCCAACCAATATTATTGGAATCACGAAAAAAGACGCTGCTTTTTAAAAATAATAATCTTTGATACTGTGTTGAAGCTGCTTGTTTTATATAATTCTCTCGTTGCAAAAATCTTTTCAAAAAAAATTTATACGAAGTAAAAAGCCGTTGTGTATGAGGGGAGATTTTATTGTCATAATGAACTACACTATCATTATACAGAGAGGGCTTGTTCTTTGTTGCGTATTGCCATAACTTATAGAGTGACGATTTATATTTACTTTTGACTACTGATTCATGAGAGTCAGAGAGGTGTGATGGTGTTTGAGCACTGCATTTAGTAGTTCCTGCAATTGAACTGAAAAAAGATGCAGTGGTGGTAATTGATATACCAATAAACAGTTCTTTGTGGCTCAAAGCACATCTCCGTCAAAGTGATATATGTATCGTAATTTTAATTTCGATAATAAATGGACAAAAATTGTCTATAATTGTGTTTAAAATATGGCAAAAAGAAATTCTTTTTTGCAAGGGGAGTAATTAAGGTGAATGATCTCAAGAATATGAATTTTGATGAGCTACAAGAGATGCGTACACAAATCGATGTGGAATTAAAAAAACGGCAAGCAAAGGAAAAGCAAAATGCGCGACGAAAAATTCTTGAAATTGCTAATGCCCATGGAATTGATATCGCTGATCTTGTGAGCAAAGAGCGCCATTATAGAAATCCCAATAACCAATGGGAATTATGGAATGGGCGTGGACGTAGACCTAAGTGGATTAAAGAGTGGTTGGAGAATGGGTATACACTTGATGAACTCGAAGTAACGTAACACGTGTGCGATATTTACAAGATAAGGGAATACTAAGGAATGTAAATGCAAGAAGTATGCTCTTTTGGGTAATTTGATTGTATAAACATACTGAACAAATATATTAAAGTATTGAATTACCAAATACAACAATAGGGAGCGTGAACAAATTTATTTAAATGCAAAAGGTCTTATTATTATAATCTGTAAGCATAATGATGATGCCAGATTGGAATATTGTAATTGCTTTTGGCATTTGAGAGAGGGGGGGTATTTTACTTCTTTTTATCGTTTCATTAACGTTGCTCTTTTTAGTCTATGTAAATAAAGAGTTTTATTGATTATTTACAAAAATGGTCGAAATGAGAATAATTTATTGCATAGGGATTTTAACTCAATATGTAAAATGATAATTTTATCAATTAATATGTTAATAAATTAGCATACTTATATTTTTGAAATACTGTTCTGTAGAACAAGCCTGATGTTATAGATTTTGTTTGGTCTTTTTTCTGTAAGATTATATATGAGGCATTTGCTTTATTTATCGTTCATTGGGATGAGTGAGTGTGTAGAAAAATGGAAAATTTCTATGGCTGTCATGGGTTTTAAATTTATGACATATTTCTGAGCGTTTGTGATTAAAATTCATTATATGAGCGTTTATGAATAATGAATAAAGAGTGTATTTGAAAATAAAAGGATTGGATCATTTCTATTGCGGTTTATCTTCTTTTATGGTGTGAAATAGGGGGGGTATGCAGGTTTACAATTGTGTGTGATGGTATAGAGTGCGGAACACTTTGTTATATATCGGAATATTTTTTCTAAAATTGTGTGGTATTCCACAATAAATTAAAGGGTTTGTCTGAGAAACAGAATGCCCCAAACGGAATGCATTTGTGTTTCCAATTTACGCGCTTTTTTAAAAGAAAAATTTTTCAATGCAACTAAGCTTATTTTATGGCGCTTCTCGTGAATAGTATAACGTAAAAGCCCCTATGATCATATAAAATTCATTGTACACCACCATTTTTACTTCAATAAAAAGTATAAGCCGGCGTCCTTATACACTTTACTCGCCTCCAATATTGCTAAAGTCCTTAGTTCTTGAGAGAGGGAGGCTTTTGTCGCTTTGTTTAATTGTTTTTATTTATACGACACTTTCGCTTGTGATGTGCAAGCGAATGATTTTGATTGCTTCAACATGTAGAGAGATTTGAAATAAGGGTATTTTATGATCTTTAGATTTCTCACTCAGTATGAGAACAAGGAATTTATTATTTATAAAGAAAAGTGTTGTGTGCTAAAATGTCTTGTTTATTTTATTATGCTGTGAAATGGCTCCTTTAAAGGTGTGGTGATATAAGGCAACCTCTTTGAGACATTAAATGTTTTTTTCAGTGTATGGTGAGTATTCTTAAAATGTAGCTTGCTTGTCGAGTCTTATGTGGAGTGAAATGTGAGGGGAGGAAGGCAAGAGAAAATTACTCGACAGGAATCCGGTTTGCAAACAGATTAGATGAGATAGGAATTTTTTGTTCTTTGAAGGAGGGAGGCAAAGGTTATAAAATAGTATGAATTTTTGTTTAAAGTGGGAAGCCGTGTAGAAGACGTGGGGCATTTGGAGTGAGTCCGGCAGCTTCTTGAATGAAGTATTTTTTTATTTTTGGTGCTTGATTAATGATTCCAAGGCCGGTATCGCGGAGCATCCTTAAAAGAAGGTTATCATTAGAAAAGAGTTTATTAAGCCAATCATTGCTTAAAGCCATACGGACAATTTCAAAACGTCTCCAGCTTTGATAGCGCTCTAAAGCTATGAGGGAGCCAATATCAAGACCTAGTCGTGCTGTTTCAATAATCACTTCAGCCAGCGCAGCGCTATCGCGTAATCCTAAATTGAGTCCTTGTCCTGCAATGGGGTGGATGGTATGGGCGGCATCGCCAACAAGAGCAAAACGTGGTTTAATGCATTGACGTGTTAAAGAAAGGCTCAAAGGAAAAGCTTGACGTTCGCCATCCCAAGAGAGTTTACCTAATCGATGGCCAATGCGTCTTTCGAGTTCTGTTTCAAAAATAAGTGCATCAGCTTTGAGATAATATTGCGCAGTTCTATGATCTTCATTCCACACAATAGCGGATCGGTTGCCTTTGAGAGGGAGAAGAGCAAAAGGACCAGCAGGTAAAAAATGTTGAATTGCTTGACCATTATGGGGTTTTTCATGTTCAACTGTGCAGATGATTGCTGTTTGTTTATAGGGATGAGAAAAGTTTTTAAGACCTGCTTTTTGGCGTAATTTCGAATGGGCTCCGTCAGCTGCAATCAGCAATTTTGTTTGCCAAACCTCTTCATTATTTAAAGTGACGGTTGTATGTTGGTCTTCTTGATGAAAATCAATGACACGCGTGTTTGCAATAACAGGGATATTGAGATCTTTGACACGTTTTTTTAAAGTGTTGATGAGTTCTCTATGCTCTACCATAGCAGCAAAGGGTTCACCCGGGTTAATGTCGCCTTCAAAGGTTAAAAGAGTGGGTTTGACAGGATCACTTGTGTTTGTATCTGTGATGATCATTGAATGAATGGGTTGCGCATAGGGTTTTATAGGTTCCCAACATTGTAATTGTTTTAACATACGAATAGAAGCAGCAGCAAGGGCAATGGTTCGTATGTTAGAAGCAGGGGGATCTCCTTGTGGAGCAGCATCAACGATTTTTATTTTCAGATTAGGAGCTGTTTGCTTGAGTGCTATCGCTAAGGTTAAACCGACAGCTGCCCCTCCGGCAATGAGCAGATCACATTGTTTAGTTTTATGAGATTTAATTTTTTTATTGGGTTGTACGTCTTTATTGCGATTAGAACACACAATACTTCTTCCATTGTTTACAGTTTGCTTTCTTTTAAAAAGAATATCTTTTTACATTGCCTAAAATAACTTAACTTTTACTTTTCTCTCTCTCTTTTTATAAAAATGAGGTTCCTTTTTAGTGCCAATCTTATGGTAGATTAATTTTTCAGAGTTTTTCTGCTTAATCATTTATGTGATTCATTTTACAGATTTATCGGATAAGCTTTTTTTTGAATATCATCTTCAATTCTTTTTACACTTGGTTGATAAAAAAGAAAACTAAAAATAAACAAAGATGTCGTGTATTTTTTAAGTTGTGTGAGTTACTTCAGTATACCTGTCCTGAAGGGGGACATTTCGTTAGTATGGTAGATAAAAATAGATAAAAAATTGTGGTCATTCGTGATGGTTAAAACAGTATTCATATTTTGCTGTTATCATGATGTAGCATAAAAAAACATCATCTGTTTAGGAAGGTGCCTATAGGACCCATGTGACATTTTAATACATGAGGTATTTTTTGGTTGATCGTGTGATAAATATTCAGGGAGAGCTTTTTGTGCGCCTTATGAAGGATTTTTTCTTAGGGTGATGGTATATGAATGATATGAAGTGGTTAGAAGGTAGAACGCGCTAGATAAGAAGTCGGATTGTTTACAGGCTATTTGTTTACAAATCGGCACAGAGTTTAAGCCTTATCCTTTTTTAAGAGAGAGAGGGAGTTATAACTCTTTAAAATATGAAAGTTTTGTATTTGGAATTGATAGATGCACCGAAGTTCTTCTCCTTATGATTCATTAGAAGTGCGAAATTCTCAAGGTTCGCGTCTTATTGAGATGTTTTTACGTCAGATAGGGGTATTTATTGGGCTCGGGCTTTTGGGCTTTATTATTTTTTGTGTGTTTGCTTTGGCGACGTGGAATGTTGCGGACCCATCTTTAACCCATGCAAGTACAAATGAGGTTACAAACCTTATGGGGTGGATGGGGGCAGTTTTTTCAGATTTTATTATGCAGTTTTTTGGCTTGGCAAGTCTTTCTGTTTTGTTGCCACCGTTATTTTGGTCTTTTCTCTTGTTGGCGCAAAAGAATATCTACAATTTGACTTTGCGCTTTTTTTTATGGGTGCTATCAACGATTTGGTTTTTAATTGCTTTTGCCCTTATGTCTCCTGTTGCTTCTTTTACTTATTGGCCATTGCCAATGGGATTGGGAGGGGTTTTAGGAGATAAAGTTTTAAGTGTTGTTTCTTCAGTCTTTCCTCTTTTTCTTTCTCCTCCTTACACGGTGTTTTTCAGTGTTGTTTTTATTCTTTTAGGTTTTTTCACCGCTGCTTTTGCTGGCAATGTGATATGGCGGCGTCGAACAAAGAAAAGAAAAGAAAAAAGCATTCCAAAAGACGAAATCATTAATCCAGTCTTTGAGTTGGAAGAAGATACGGAATATGCCGCAGAGGAGGATCGTAAAAATCATGGTTTTTTTGCGACAACTTGTGGCGCTCTTTTGCATCTTTTTTATTTTTTACAAGCGCGTTTTTTTCGTTTATTCAGTTTCAAAAGGCGTTTTCAGAGTAAAGGGCAAGGAAAGCCATTTGATCGGATTGAGCCAACTTTTTTGGGTGAAAAAGTAAAGTATAAGGAAAATCAAAATCAAAATAAAACCTATGTTTCTCCTAGTAAAAATCGAAAGTCTTTAACAGCTTCTTCAAAGGGTGGTTTTGTTCTTCCTCTTGTAGATTATCTTTCGGTTCCACCACCGTCTGTTAGGGATGCAAAACTTTCTCCTGCTGTTTTAAGAGCAAATTCTCAGGAACTTGAAGGGGTTTTGTTAGATTTTGGGGTCAAAGGAAAAATTATAGATGCTTGTCCTGGACCGGTAGTAACTTTGTATGAATTTGAACCGGCTGCAGGCATTAAGTCTTCCCGTATCATTGGTTTGGCAGATGATATTGCACGCTCGATGCGTGCTATTTCAGCGCGTGTTGCGGTGGTTCCAGGACGTAATGTTATTGGAATAGAATTGCCTAATGCAAATCGTGAGATGGTTTATTTACGAGAAATGTTGCAGGCGCAAGAATTTATTGACAGTAAAGCCAAGCTAGGACTTGCTTTGGGTAAGACAATCGGGGGGGAAGCTGTTGTTGCAGATTTAGCAAAAATGCCCCATCTTTTGGTTGCTGGTACAACAGGATCGGGAAAGTCTGTTGCTATCAATACAATGATTTTATCATTGCTTTATCGTATGACACCTGAACAATGTCGTCTCATTATGGTGGACCCGAAAATGCTTGAGCTTTCGGTTTATGATGGCATTCCCCATTTACTAACACCCGTGGTGACAGATCCTAAAAAAGCCGTGATTGCTTTAAAGTGGGCTGTTCGTGAAATGGAAGAGCGCTATAGTAAAATGTCAAAACTAGGCGTTCGTAATATTGATGGGTTTAATGCACGTCTTAGGGAAGCTGCAAGTCAGGGAGAGACAATGGTGCGGACAATTCAAGTTGGATTTGATCATGAGACTGGTGAGCCTCTTTATGAAACGGAAACACTTGATTTTAGTCCTATGCCATATATTGTTGTTATTATTGATGAAATGGCTGATTTGATGATGGTTGCTGGTAAAGATATTGAAGGTGCGGTTCAACGTTTAGCACAAATGGCACGTGCTGCCGGTATCCATGTAATTATGGCGACACAGCGTCCTTCCGTCGATGTTATTACTGGGACGATTAAAGCCAATTTTCCTACACGTATTTCTTTTTCTGTGAGTTCAAAAATCGATAGTCGAACAATTTTAGGCGAACAGGGGGCCGAGCAATTATTGGGACAAGGAGATATGCTCTTTATGATGGGAGGAGGACGTATTCAGCGTGTGCATGGGCCTTTTGTTGCGGATGATGAAGTGGAGCAGGTTGTTGCGCATCTCAAAGCGCAAGCACGACCTGATTATTTAGAAACAATTACGCAAGAAGTTGAAGAGGATGGTGCTGATGTTTCTTTATCTTCTCCTTCAGAAGATGATCCCTATAGTCAAGCTGTTGCTATTGTGCTTCGTGATCGTAAGGCCTCGACCTCTTATATTCAACGCCGTTTAGGCATTGGTTATAACCGTGCTGCGACATTGATTGAGAGGATGGAAGAAGAAGGTATCATTAGTCCAGCAAATCACGCAGGGAAACGAGAAATTTTAGTGCCGGCTGAAGAAGAACGCTTTTGAAAATCTTGATAGTTGTTTTTTATAATACCTTGTAAAACAAGTGTTTATCCTATTGTATCGTAGAAAGTCTGCATTTTCATATACCAGCTCTCAATTTGCGATAGCTCTTTGGTACTTGAGACTTCTTGTAAGGGATTCTTTATCTTATATAACTTTTATCCATACACCAACCTTGCTTGTAACGTGCAAGCAAATGATTTGAATTGATTCAATATGAGAGAGTATGTGATGAGAGAATCTTATTGTATTTGGCGTTATGATTTAAGTTAAAAAGATAAATTATTATAAATCAATATCTTGGTATAAAATAATGTCATTGCGAGTGTAGAGGGGGGTAAAAGCATGTAAGGTTTGGTATTTAAGTGTCTTTTTAAGTGCGCTCTCAATATTTAGGGCAAGGCTGATCTGTCGATTCTTAATATAAATGAATTATATTGGGTGGGAAGTTAAGTGAAATTTGCTAAACTCCAAACTGTTTACAGAGCGGTTCTGGTGAAAATTTTTATTCTTTTGGGTGAGAAGGAAGTCAAAAAAGTATTTTTGATACTTAAAAGAGCTTTCAGGTTTGCGAGTAATATGTTTAGTCCTTAATCCATTATGTCTTGACTATAATTTATGTTGCTTCATAGATTAGGGGTGGAAAAGAATATATTATGCGTTTAGAAAAGCAGGAAATTTGGATGCTTTCGGAAACTTAAACGCAGACTGATTATTTGGAAACGATACCGCAAGAAATAAAGAGGGATGTTTCTTTAGCAGATGATCTCTATTGTCAAGCTGTTGCTATTGTGCTTCGTGATCGTAAGGCTTCAACTTCTTATATTCAATGTCGTTTAGGCATTGGTTATAACCGTGCCGCAACATTGATTGAAAGGATGGAAGAAGAAGGCATCATTAGTCCAGCAAATGATATGGGTAAGTGAAAAGTTTTGGAGACTGTCGAAGAAGAATACTCTTAAAAATCTTTTGATAGTTTTTTCAAACAATATCTTTATCTTATAAAGAAAGGTATTTATTCATCGTTGATTACTTAAGTTATGAATTATAAAGTCAATTAAGTATTGCTTGGGAGCATTTTTTATGAAAACGTCTTTTTTACTGCAAAGAAGAGTCTTTGGGTTGGTGGGAATTATTATCTTTTGGTGTTTTACTTTTCCTGTTTTTTCGCAAGCATCTAATAAAGTGATAAAGGCGCAAAATGTTGTGAATCACTTTGCGGCAATCAAAACAATGACAGGTGATTTTATTCAGTTTAGTCCAAAGGGAAAAATGTCTCAGGGGACATTTTATTTAGAGCGCCCAGGGAAAATTCGTTTCATTTACAAAAAAATACCTTTACAAATTATTGCAGATGGCCAATTTGTGGGTATTAACAATCGGGCTTTGAATACTTGGAACTTTTCACAACTTTCGCAAACGCCAATGAAGTTTTTGTTGGATGATAAAATTGATGTATCTTCTGGGCGCTTGTTGGCATTTCGTGAAGATCCAGGGGCTGTAACGATTGTTCTGCGTGATAAAACGATTGGGGCAGGGCAAATAAGGATGGTTTTTGATTCTAAAGGCTCTGCTTTGCGGCAGTGGACAATTGTTGACCAACAAAATTTGGAAACTACTGTGCAGGTTATGAATGTTCGGACAGACGTCCGGTTCGCTAATGGGATGTTCACGCTTCCTTCGAAAAAATGAAGAAAGAGTGTTACGTTATTTGGATTAAAACAAATGTTCTTTCGTATTGCGACTTGGAATATTAATTCTATTCGTTTGCGTCTTGCACAAGTTTTTCAGTATTTGGAACTCTTTTCCGCAGATATTTTGTGTCTACAGGAAACAAAATGTCCAGATGCTTTATTTCCAGTGGAGGCTTTTGAAGCAGCGGGTTATAAGCATATCGCATTGAGTGGACAAAAATCTTATAACGGGGTGGCTATTGTTTCTCGTTTGCCTTTTAAAAAGGTAGAAAAGCGTTTTTTTTGCCAAAATCAAGATTGCCGTTATATCTCAGTTATTGTGGAAGCCCATGGGAGAAGTTTGCGGATTCATAATTTTTATGTTCCTGCTGGGGGAGATATTCCTGATGCTGATGTGAATGAAAAATTTCGTCATAAGCTTGATTTTTTAGAAGAAATGTCCTCCATTCGTGCGGATCAAGGCGATGGTCTTTCTTCTCTTTTGGTGGGAGATTTAAATATTGCTCCTTTGGCAGAGGATGTTTGGTCTCATCAGCAATTGTTGAAGGTTGTAAGCCATACTCCCATTGAAACCGAGCGTTTACAGGATTTGTGTTGTCAAGGTGGATGGGTTGATCTGATGCGGTTGCATATTCCTGTTCCTACCAAGCTTTATACATGGTGGAGTTATCGTGCTCGCGATTGGGCCTTTACCGATTATGGGCGGCGGCTTGATCATGTTTGGTCTTCTCAAGATTTAGCCCCTTTTGTTGTAGATCTTTCGATTTTTCGTGATGCGCGCGGATGGGACCGTCCTTCAGATCATATTCCTGTGCAAACTGTATTTGATTTTTCACGTCAAGTTTGAAATAAGAGGTAAATAAAGTATTAATATTAAATAATGATTCTGAAAGAATGCGGAAGACTGGATGTATATCAGAAATCTTAAATGGGGCGCTTCTCGTGGATTATTTTCTAGTGTCTTGTTGTGTTTGCTTTTGTCAGGATGTATGGTTGGTCCTAATTACCAGAAAACATCTTTTCGTGTTCCAGCAGTTTGGGGAGAAAAATCTGCACAGACTGCAGGGCAGCCGGTTGCGCTTGCCGGTTGGTGGCGGCGTTTGAATGATCCTGTTCTAGATGCATTAATGGATTACGCGATTTCTGGAAATAATAATGTCGCTGTTGCCAAAGCTCGGGTACGTGAGGCGCGTGCGGGGTTAGGGCAGGTTGTGGGAACTCTTTTACCAAATGTATCCAATTCAATTTCAGGAACCCGTAGTCGTTCTGGACAGTCTGATGCATTGTTAAACCAGTATAGTAGTGGTTTTGATGCAAGCTGGGAGCTGGATTTTTTTGGTGGGCATAAACGTGCGGTTGAAGCAGCGCGTTATGGCCTTGATGCGGCTGTGGAAGATATGCGCGCTACCATGGTGACATTACTTGGAGATGTGGCAACAAATTATGTGCAAATGCGTGGTTGGCAACAAAAGTTGTTGATTGTGCGGCAAATTGCTGTATCACAACGTAAAACTTATGAACTGATGCGCACTAGATTAAAAGCTGGTGATGTTTCAGAGCTTGATGTTTCAAATGCGCAAGCACAAATGGCAAATACAGAAGCAGATATATCACAGATGGAAGCAAATTTAGCAATGAGCGTTCATCGCCTTTCTGTCTTAACTGGTCGTGTGCCTACGGCATTGAAAGATCTTTTACAAAAAAATGCTAAGCATGCAAAGATTCCACAACCACACTGGCCGATACCAGCAGGAATTCCAGCCGATATTTTGTTAACACGTCCGGATTTACGACGGGCAGAGCGTCAATATGCGCAAGCGACAGCACGGATTGGTCAACGTGAAGCAGATCGTTATCCATCACTTACTTTAACAGGTAATATTTCGACAGCAGCAACGGCAATTGATCAATTATGGAAAAATTCAACGATTGGCTGGTCTTTTGGACCTGGTCTTCGTTTTCCTCTTTTTAATGGAGGTCAGGTCGAGGCTTCTATTGCGGTAGCGCGCGCGCAGCGTGATCAAGCTTTTATTACTTATCGAGCTGCTGTGTTGGAGGCTTTAGAAGATGTAGAAAATGCGCTTGTAAGATTAACGAAGGAACATCAACGCTTAGAAAAGCTAATCGTTGCGAATAAAGCTTCTCTTCATTCCTTAAAACTTTCACGGAGTCTTTTTGAGAATGGAAATACTAGTTTTCTTGAATTGTTAAATGCTGATCGCTCTTATTATTCTGCACAAATGGCGCTTAAAGATAGCCGTGTTTCTTTGGTTACGCAATATATCACGTTGATGAAAGCATTGGGGGGAGGCTGGGATGGCGTTGTTGATGTATCGCGTCCAGAAGTTGTTGATAATGCACCTCGTTCGCGTGCAAAGGTAGGGAAATGAAAAAAAACTTACTCAAAAATTTCATTACAAAACACAAAAAACTTTCCTTCTTTTTAACTGTTATATTTCTCATTTTCTCGTTGTTATGGTTACGTTCTGTTTTTTTTGGAACATCTACTCCAACTTATATAACAGCGGTGGTGAAGCGTGGGGATATTGAGGAAAGTGTTTTAGCTTCAGGTCTTGTACGTCCTTACCGGTTGGTGGCTGTTGGTGCGCGTGCAACAGGGCGTGTGGTGTCAATGCGTGTTTCCCCTGGGAGTGTGGTGAAAGAAGGCGATCTTTTGGCAGAAATTGATCCTACAGATCAGGAAAATGATTTAAAAAGAAAAAAAGCAGCATTATCACATTATTATGCGAGTTTGGTAGAACAAGAAGCCTATTTTTCTCTTGCTCAGAAAAATTTAGAACGTCAGAAAAAAATGATCGAAACACGTGCGGTTTCACGGGCGAATTTCGATGAAGTTGCGACACAGGTGAAAATACGTGAGGCGCAAATTGAACAACTTCGTCAGCAGATTGTGCAAGCACAAATTGATGTGGAGAGTGCAGAGGTTAATTTAGGTTATACACGCATCACTGCCCCTTTAGCGGGAACAGTTTTGGCAACAGTTGTGGAAGAAGGGCAGAATGTGAATGCGGTTCAGTCGGCGCCAACAATTGTTATTTTGGGTGATTTATCAAAGATGACGATCAAGGCGCAAATCTCAGAAGCTGATGTTCTTAAAGTCCGAGCTGGACAACCACTTTATTTTACAGTTTTAGGTAATTCACAGCGTCGTTATGAAGGCGTTTTAGAAAAAGTAGAGCCGGCTCCTGAAGAAATTCGTGCTGATGTGAGTATTAATCCTGGTATGGTGGGTGGTTCTAGTGCTTTAATATCATCGGCTATCTATTACAATGGAATTTTACATGTTGATAATGCGGACAATTTTTTGCGAACCTATATGACTGCTCAAGTTCATATTATCTTAGGGCGCGCGCAGAATGTCTTGTTGGTTCCAAGTGATGCTTTACGCGATGAGACAAGAGAGCGTAAAGCATGGGTTTCTGTTTTGGTGGGGGAAAATAAAGTGGTTACTAAACAGGTGAGCGTTGGGTTGAATAATAAGGTTATGGCAGAGATTATTTCAGGACTTAACGAGGGTGATGTCGTCATCACCAATTCATCTGATGGAGTGATGCCAGAGTCTTCTAACATGCATAGCGAAGACGAGAGTTAAAGTATGAACACAAATCAAGAAGATGCTGTCTTCGTCTTGGAAAATATTGTGCGAAAATTTCCTGCGGGAGAAACGTTTGTTACCGTTTTGCACAACATTAATCTTACCATTAAACGTGGTGAAATGGTAGCAATTGTAGGTTCTTCCGGTTCAGGTAAATCTACTTTGATGAATATTTTAGGCTGTCTTGATCGTCCAACTTCTGGCCGTTATTGGATCTCTGGTAAAGAAACAGCTTCTCTTTCTGCGGATGAGTTGTCCGCTTTGCGACGTAATCATTTTGGCTTTATTTTTCAGCGCTACCATTTGTTGAATGAATTAACAGCTCTTGGTAATGTTGAAATTCCGGCTATTTATGCGGGATGTGCCGTGGAAGCAAGAAAAAAGCGTGCACAGGATCTTTTAACGCGTTTGGGCATGGGTGATCGGATAAATCATCGTCCAAATCAGCTTTCCGGTGGTCAGCAACAACGTGTTTCTATTGCTCGGGCGCTCATGAATAATGCGGAGGTCATTCTTGCAGATGAACCAACTGGTGCATTGGACAAAAAGAGTGGGCAAGAAGTATTGCATATTTTGGATGAACTTCATCAAGAAGGGCGTACTATTATCATTGTAACCCATGATATGCAGGTGGCTGAAAGAGCAGAGCGTATTATCGAAATCAGTGATGGGGAAATTATTGCCGATAAGCGGTCAAGGGTTGCAAAAACAAAAGTTGGTAAAAAATCTCTTCAGGAACAACAAAATCTAAAAGGCCAACAAAAACTGGGCTTTTTTCGTTCTTTTGTTGAGCGATTCCGTGAGGCGTTTGTGATGGCTCTGTTGGCAATGAATGCACATCGCATGCGGACTTTTCTAACAATGCTTGGAGTGATTATCGGTATTGGGGCGATTATTGCTATGGTAGCTTTAGGGAATGGTACACGAGAGAAAATTCTGGAAAATTTTAAAAGTTTGGGCTCTAATACCTTGACAATCTTTCCTGGGAAAAGTTTTTCTGATCCACAAGCAGAAAAAATAACCAGTTTGGTTGAAGCTGATGCAGAAGCCTTGTCTGGATTACCTTATGTTTCTGGTGTAACACCACAGATTTCAGCAAGCTCGAAAGTGCGTTTTGGTGCAGTTGAAGTCAATGCCGTCATTGCGGGGGTGGGAGAACAATTTTTTCAGACACAGGGGCTCAAAGTTTTCAAAGGACAGTTTTTTGATCAAAAAAGTGTACGTGATCGGGCGGTTGATCTCGTGATCGAGAAAGAAGCATTGTCTGTTCTTTTCCCCCATAGCCATGAAAGCCCCCTTGGAAAGGTGGTACATGTGGGGAATGTTCCTGCGCGTATTATTGGTGTTGTTGATTCGCAAAATAATGCAAGTGGAGATATATCAAATACCTTACAGCTTTATTTGCCCTATACAACAGTGCAGACACGTTTTCTTGGCACAACAGAAGTTCGTGCAATTATTGTTAGGATTGCTGATGATATTGATTCACATTTAGCGGAGACCATGGTAAAACGTTTCCTCATTATGCGGCATGGCGGGGAGGATTTTTTTATTAGAAATTCTGAATTTTTCCGTGAACGTGTTATGGAGAGTACAAATATTTTAACACTTTTAATTTCTTCAATTGCAGCTATTTCCCTGATTGTGGGGGGGATTGGGGTGATGAATATTATGTTGGTCACTGTTTCTGAGCGGATCAATGAAATCGGCGTGCGTATGGCAGTGGGTGCACGGCAAAGTGATATTTTACAGCAATTTCTTATTGAAGCGATTTTGGTTTGTGTGATTGGTGGTGGTTTGGGGATCTTGCTTGGGCTTTCTATCGGTGGCTTATTTCTTCTGTTTAAGGCACCTATCCATTTGGTTTATACACTTGAATCGATCATTATGTCTCTTACTTTTTCAACCCTCATTGGGATATGTTTTGGCTTTTCTCCAGCTCGGCAAGCTTCACGGCTTGACCCTGTTGTCGCTCTTTCACGCGATTAGACGTTATCAATTGGGTCATGTTTGTTCGTGATGCTTTCCACTTGGATGAAGCGTTTATAAGCGAAACATGGATGAGAAAAGTTTAGCATTATTGGCTGCTCTATTTTAGAAAACGTTTTGTTTGTTAAGTGGAGCGTACCACTAGAGGTGAGCGTTTTATAGCGCACCACATCATGTGAGATATGGTAGGCATATAAGCCTTCTTGAGGCATTAAATGTTTTGAGAATGCATGATGAATATTTTAAATCTTTCTGTTCGAGTCTTGTGGAAGTAAATCCTATTAAGGAGAAATTAAATAGAACCTGTTAGAATGAGATTGCTTGCAGACTGAATTTTGTTAAAAATTCTCGTCTTTTGAGATGTGAAGAGGAGGACAAATGAAATATACTGCGCGACGATTTTTAAGATTTAACCTAAAAAGAGGCGGGGGAAGTGAATAGTATATCTGCTAATAAACAAAAGAACAAAAAAGAAGGTTGATGCCAAAAACAGCTTAAACCTCCATTCTTCCAAAAAAAATGAACTGGTATCGAGATAGCTGAGCAGTTTAAGAGGTTTCGTTTAGTCTTTTTAAGATTTTTGGAAAAGAGGTTATGAGGATTTCTCACTTTTAGTTTTGCAGAGGGTGGTGCAAATTATAGGTGTTTAGGTTTATGCAAATAAATAATGATCATGCTCAGGTTTTAAAATGTGACCTAAGATACAGCCGTTTTCTGTTCCTTTATGCGAGTAACTTAGCTTTCTTTAGAATATTTTGTTTAAGGCATTGCTTTTTTCTGCCTTATTTCATGATTTTGGAGCTGAAGGATAAACAAGCCATTTGAGTTTCTAGGGTAAGGATGCCGTCAGATACTCGGTAGGGGGGGCGCGATCTTAAGAATTAATTCCGTGAGATGCGGGTTTGATTTCATGAGTTTGGTGAGGACAACAAAAAGTTTGAGAGGCGGATAGCTTCTTATTTTGAATGATGTATGAATGAAGAGGGCTTTTATTTATTGAAAAAGAATAAGCTCATATTCAGCAGGTGTGAGATGAAGTAAGAGCATCGTAATACCAAGCTGCAGTTATGCTGCTAAAGAACATAATGGCGCTAGTGATGAGCAATGGTATGTCTAGTTGTATGGTGTTCTCCCTTCTGCTACAAGTTCGATACAGAGCGCCATTGTGTTGCACATTGACACTCTTGTTTTAAAGAAACCTTTCTCAAGGTATCCAAGCCTATTTTGCGACGCTGTTCATGGTAAATCTATTGAGCACCTCCATCTTTACGCTTATGAAGTAATAAGCCGGACACCATCATTATATTTGCCAGCTCGTGGGTGTTGCGATAGACCTTGCATTAAGACGGTTCATAAGAGCCATTTTTAGTCATTTCTTGTACAGTTTTTCTCCACACACTCATCCCGCTTGTGATGTGCAAGCGGGTGGTTTTGATTGATTCAAGATAAACAGATTTGAAATGAGAAAATCTTACGTTATTCAGAGTTCTAATTTAATATGAATGACGCTATATTATCATTATAATCAATATATTGTACATATAAAAAAGAATTCTAAAACCACCCGCTATAAAGTATAAGAAGCGAATAATTAGTCTACGGAAGAACAAAAGACAAAGAAATATTTCAAAAATCAAAAATTTGAATATCACGACTAATATTTTGCGTATTATAGTAAAATTATATGCATTATCGCTTGTAAAATGCGCTGTTTTGTGTGTGAAGTTTCTTCCTTGGTGTCTTGTGTGTTCGCAGGTGTCGTATCCATTTTCCCCCTCTCATTCTTAAGCTAAATCTTAAAATTATTGCGCACTTTATTTTGTATTCTTAACAAAAGGCAAAAAATATTTTCAAAATCATCTCGCCTTACCGTTTATTTCCATAGGGATATAGACATCAATAAATGCATCATATGATTTGGGGGATACTCAAAAGGATCAACAGATTCTCTCTTGTTGATTTAATTAAGCATAGAAGAAATGTCTTAAAATCAAGCAATTTTAAGCTTTTTTTAAGTTTTTTGGGTAGAACAAGAGGCATTAATGAATAGGTCTAGATTCGATAATTGAAGATGTTTTTAATAGGGAGAAAAGCATGACGACGCTACAATCGCTTTTACAGACCTATCGTGATAAAGCGCGTACTGAACGAGACAAAGGTACGTATTTTGAGCGTTTTGCTCTTGCTTATCTGACACATGATCCTCTTCAGTTTGATCAGTATGAAAGGGTTCAAACCTTTAAAGATTGGGCTCGTGAAAATGCTTGGGATGGTCGGGATACCGGTATTGATCTTGTGGCAAAGCTTCGTGATGAAGAGGGATTTGCAGCAATCCAATGTAAATTTTATGATGCAGCCTATCGGATTAGAAAAGCAGATATTGATAGTTTTATTTCGGCATCAGGGAAAGCTCCGTTCAAGCGGCGTGTGATTATAGATAGTACTGAAAGTGCTTGGAGTGATAACGCTGAAACAATGATACGGGGGCAGGATATTCCTGTTATACGGATTAATCTTTCCGATATACAACAAAGTCCGATCCGTTGGGAAACTTTTGCAGCTAAAGGCAAAGTTGTTTTGGAGGATAAAAAGAAGCTGCGTCCACATCAATTGGAAGCATTGCGTGATGTGCGTGCTGGGCTTGCTCAAGCAGATCGGGGGAAGCTTATTATGGCTTGTGGTACTGGTAAGACATTTACCAGTCTTAAAATTGCTGAGGATTTGGCGGGTGAAGGCAAGTTTGTTTTGTTTCTTGTTCCTTCTTTGGCGCTGATGTCACAGACGGTGCGTGAATGGACAACGGATGCAGGGATCGGATTGAGATCTTTTGCTGTTTGTTCCGATACACAAGTGGGAAAGCGTCGTAAAAATAGTGATGATGTTGCTGAAATTGATGTGTTTGATCTTGCTTTTCCGGCGACAACTAATGCTGCTAAACTTGCAGAACAGGTGGCGAAGAGTGTTGCAGATAAGATGACCGTAGTGTTTGCAACCTATCAATCTATTCAGGTGGTTGCGGAAGCTCAGAAAAACTATGGTTTGCCAACATTTGATCTTATCATTTGTGATGAAGCGCACCGTACAACAGGGGCAACGCTGGTGGGCGAGGATGAATCCAATTTTGTTAAGGTGCATTCCAATGATGTTATTTGTGCCAAGAAGCGCCTTTATATGACAGCGACACCACGTATTTTTGGTGATAACGCAAAAAGTCGCGCGAATGAAGCCAATGCCGTTCTTGCTTCGATGGATGATGAAAAGCTTTTTGGTAAAACACTTTTTTATCGGGGGTTTTCATGGGCAGTACAAAATGATCTTTTAACAGATTATAAGGTTATTGTCTTAGCAATGGACGAAAAATTGGTCAGTTCCGCTGTTCAGAAGCGCCTTAGTGATAGCGATTCTGAGCTTGTTCTTGATGATGCAACGAAGATTATTGGCTGTTATAAGGCGTTGACAAAACAAAATATGAAGGCTGATGTTGGTACGGATTTATATCCTATGCATCGTGCTTTAGCGTTTTGTAAAACTATTCAAAGTTCTAAATTGGTGTGTAATGAATTTTCTGCGGTTGTTAGAGAATATCTTGATTATACGAAAGAGGATACAGAAAATGAGCATTTTCTGAAGTGTGAAATTGAGCATGTTGATGGCACTTTCAATGCGAAGGATCGTGGTGCATTACTTGACTGGCTGAAAGCTGATAGTGGTGAGGATGTTTGTCGTATTTTGACCAATGCTCGGTGTTTGTCTGAGGGGGTGGATGTTCCGGCTCTTGATGCGATCATGTTTTTAAATCCACGCAAAAGCCAGATTGATGTTGTGCAAGCGGTTGGGCGGGTGATGCGTCGCTCTGAGGGCAAAAAGATGGGATATGTCATTTTGCCAATTGGTATTCCCTCTGGGATTCCAGTGGAACAGGCTTTGAACAATAATGATAAATATCGGGTTATCTGGCAAATTTTAAATGCTTTGCGTGCGCATGATGATCGTTTTGATGCGACGATTAATAAGGCATCTCTCGGGCAAGATATTAGCAATGTGATTGAGATTATTGGTGTCACACAGAGCACTGAGTTAAAGGCTGTTACTGCTGTTGTAGACAATTTTCCGGTTCGCTCACAACCCGCACGATTGGGCATTGGAAGTCTGGAGCATGATTGCTTTCTTACAGAGCAGGTAAACGAGGAGCTTTCTTTCCCAGTGGATGAACTTTCTCGTGCGATTTTGGCAAAGATCGTCAAGAAATGTGGGACACGTGATTATTGGGAAGATTGGGCGCGCAATATTGCTGAGATTGCTAAGAATCATATCATGCGCTTAACAGGTATTCTGGCAGAGCCAAATACTGAGGCACGTCAAGCCTTTGACAGGTTTGTGGCAGAACTGCGTGATGATTTAAATGATGCGATTACAGAGGCTGATGCGATTGAGATGTTGGCACAGCATATTATCACGCGTCCTGTCTTTCAGGTGTTGTTTGAAGGCTATCAGTTCACACGTGAGAACCCTGTCTCGCGTGCTATGCAGCGTATGCTTGATGTACTTGATGAGGCAAATCTTGATAAGGAATCCAAAGATCTCGAGAAATTTTATGCAAGTGTAAAATTACGAGCCAGTGGCATTACGGATCCAAAAGCAAAACAGAGGTTGATTGTAGAGCTTTATGATAAGTTTTTTCGTTATGCTTTTCCACGCACTGTAGAAAAACTAGGCATTGTTTATACCCCCGTCGAGGTTGTGGATTTTATTTTGCACTCTGTCAATGATGTCTTAGAGCAAGAATTTGGGCAAACGCTTGGTTCATCTGGTGTGCACATCATGGATCCCTTTACAGGAACGGGGACTTTTATCACACGGCTTTTACAATCGGGTTTGATAAAGCCAGAAGAAGTGAAGCACAAATTTTCTCGTGAAATTCATGCCAATGAAATTATGCTTTTAGCCTATTATATTGCAGCCATTAATATTGAGATGACCTATCATGGTCTGATGGGGGGCGATTATGTTCCGTTCGAGGGAATTTGTTTAACCGATACATTTCAGCTTTATGAGCAAGAAAAAGACCTGATCAGTGATTTGCTGGTGGATAACAGCACTCGTCGTTCACGCCAAAAGGAATTGGATATTCGTGTTATTGTTGGTAATCCCCCTTATTCTTCTGGGCAAAAAAGTGAAAACGACAATGCACAAAATATTGCCTATCCTAAATTGGATTGTCGCATTCGTGAAACCTATGCCGCTCAATCTAAAGCAAGCAATGTTAATGGACTTTATGACAGTTATATTCGTGCCATTCGCTGGGCAAGTGATCGCATCAAAGACTGTGGTGTTATTGGCTTTGTAACAAATGCAGGTTTTATCAATGGATGTTCTATGAGTGGTTTACGAAAAGAGTTGTGTGAGGAATTTTCCAGCATTTATATTTTCAATTTACGGGGAGATATTCGCAAAAATATGATGAGCAGAGGAGCTGCTCAAGAAGGACAAAATGTTTTCGGCAGTGGAAGCATGACAGGAATCGCTGTGACACTATTTGTTAAAAATCCAAATGTTACGGAACATTGTAAAATTCACTATTACGATATTGGTGATAATCTCACGACAAAAGAGAAACTATGTGCACTTCAGCGGTTGGGTAGTGTTGGCGGCATTAAGCGTGAACATGGCTGGCAGATAATTACACCAGATGAGCATGGTGATTGGCTGGATCAGCGCAACAATGATTTTGAAAAATTTCTAGCCTTAGGTGATAAGAAGGGCAGTGATAAAAGGCTTTTTGAAAATTTTTCTCGTGGTATACAAACTGGTCGTGATGCTTGGACATATAATTTCAGTTGTGAAGCTCTAGCCAATAATATGAATAATATGATTACTTTTTATAACAGTGAAGTAGAGCGTTTTAATAATGCCTACACTCACGCTGATCGCAAGGCGCGTGCGAATGCTGTGAACGGTTTTGTTAACACGGATGCCAAAAAGATTAGTTGGAGCCGTGCACTTAAACAACAATTAGCTAAAGGAAAGGTTTTTGAACTTAAAGAGACGTGCCTTATTCAGAGTTCATACCGTCCTTTTGCACGACAGTGGCTCTATTATAATCGTGCTTTTAATGAAATGATTTACCAAATGTCGCGTATTTTTCCTTTAGAAAAAACATTTGAAAACAAGGTGATGCAAATTACAGGGATAGGAGTAAGTGATTTTTCTATCCTAATGACTAAAGACATACCTGATCTTAATGTAATGACTGCTAGTCAATGTTTTCCAAGGTATGTTTATGAAGATATTGTATCCTTGAAAAATAAGGAGGGGGATCAGGTTCATTTGTTTGCAAATTTTGCAGAGGAAAGCAAAGAAACTGGTTTAGAGCGGCGTGATGCACTCACGGATGAAGGGTTGGCTTATTTTAAGGCAGCTTATCCTGGCGAAATGATAACAAAGGATGATTTGTTTTATTATGTTTATGGGATTTTGCATTCTGAAGATTATCGTGCGCGTTATGCGCATAATCTGTCTAAAGAATTGCCACGTATCCCAACAGTTAAAAAGGTAGAGGATTTTTGGGCTTTTGTTACAGCGGGGCGAAAGCTTGGTGATTTGCATATGAATTATGAAGAGGTTGAACCCTATCCCGTTACCTATAAACAGGGAGATCCAAGAACTTGGGTGATTTCTGATGAGAAGAGTTTTTATCGTGTTGAAGCAATGAAATTTGCTGGTAAGCGTGGTGCTATTGACAAAAGCACCGTGGTTTATAATGCGCATATCACGATGCAGAATATTCCTCTTGAGGCTTATGAGTATGTGGTGAGTGGCAGGTCTGCTCTTGAATGGGTTATGGAACGGCAGGTTGTCAAAACGGATAAAGCGAGCGGACTTGTTAATGATGCCAATCGCTATGCTGTTGAAACGGTGGGTAATCCAGCTTATCCATTGGAATTGTTTCAGCGGGTTATTACTGTAAGCTTGGAAACAATGAAAATTGTGCGCAACCTGCCAAAATTGGAAGTGAGAGAAACTGAAAAGGTTAAGTTATCCATTGTGCGGTAAAAAAGTGTTGAGTCGTCACAAATTGGCATTATCACACACCTTGCCAGCTCGTGGGTATTGTGACAGCCCTTGGCACTTGAAACGGTTCATAAGAGGCATGTCTTTCTTGTACAGTTTTACGCTGCGCAGGCTCTCTTCCTTTGTGATGTGCAAGTCCTATGTGATGTGCAAGAAAATGGTTTTGATTGATTCAATAGAGAACAGATTTGAAATGAGAGAGTCTGATGATATTGAGAGCTCTCATTCAAGTTGTAGCGTAATAAATTTCATTATAAATCAATATATTGTATGTGATAAAGCACCTTAGGCAGTGAGGTCGCTAAAATTATGACGCATGAGCTTTAGCGGCAGTGATGAATATTCTCAGGCAGGGTTTTCTTATCGAGCTTTATGTGAGTAAACCATATAAATGGGGAAGCTGAGAGGAACATGTCCAGAGAAAGTGGATTGTTTACAAATCGTTGCTAATAAGAATCGTCGCCTTTTGAGATGTTGAGAGGAAATCACAATTCTTATGAAATCTGTCTTTTGAGGTGTTCTGATATTGAAGTGAGCAGGGAGAACGCGTTAGACAAGAAGCTGAGTTATTATTGTTTACAGATCAATAGAGTTTAAAAATTTTCGTTCTTTTTTGGGGAGGAAACCAGACAAAAAGTGATCTTAGAGAGCGAAATGATTTCAAAAAAGATTGCGATAAAAAACGTGGGGTATTTGTAGCGGTGTGCGTTTTGAGCTTATTCCTGTCTGTGATCTAAAATGCTCTTAAGAAGATGCTTTTTAGAATAAGAGATTGTTACTAATATATTGACTTATAATGATAGCTTAACATTCTCTCTGTTGAATGAGAAATCTAAGTATTATAAATTTTCTTATTTTAAATCTATTAAAATTATTTTTTTGCATGTCATACGAGGTTGGTATGTTCGTGTTTAAGAAAGGCGTAATGCATGCCTCTTACCAATCATCCCAAGAGGTTTAAGAGCTATCGTAATACTTGGGGGGTGGCAAAATATAGGGTGAGGCGGTTTGCATTTTTTATGAAGGGTAAAGAGGGTGGTATCAATAAATTTTTATGACAAGTCTGGAGATCTTATGGCTGTCTGGGCACTCTATTTACAAGAGCTTATATATTGGGATGGCATGTACAGATCCGCGCTGTGAGATATGTTTGGGATGTAAGAGATGTTTTGGGTGAACGTGCAAATACAGTGACACGTGCATTGGGATGTTCTGCGTTGTATGAGGGTAAGCTCTGTCGAGATTTTATAGAGGCAACTCGTGTGGAAGGGTATGAAGCGGTTCGTGGGTGGCAAGGTTTTTAAAAAGTCAGAAGGATAAAGATTAGAATGCGGTTCTGATATAGACTTGGAGCGTTTTAATATATTGGAATATAAGAATGCGGATTTGATTGATCTGTTGTATTGCGCTTTCAGCATTGTTCTTTTTAACAGGATAGGCAATGAAATGGATATCAGGCATTAAATATTTAAGTTCTCGCATCGAGCGCCACACATGGTAATCATGGGTGACGATATAAAGGGTTTTATAATGGTGTTTTTTGATCCAATCGGCGCTTTCTTTAGCATTTCCTCTGGTGTTAGTCGCTTGATGCCCGATGTCAATACAACAGGAGATAAGCCGTGGGGTAATATGCATGTTATGCATAAAGCCCTTCAGATTGGTTGTGGTGTTTACACCACTGATGAGGAGACGTGAACCAAGCCCCTTTTGTAAGAGATAAAGTCCTGCCTCTATTCGGTTTTCTCCGCCTGTAAGCACAATGATTGCATCGGCTTTGGGAAGAGGGGTTGGGGGATAGAGACGTTCGGTTTTTTCAGAAAAAACAATGAAACCACCCCAGAAAATGAAAACAGTGATTGCAAGAGTAAGGGTTGTCGGTGGAAAATAACGAAATAAGAAGTGCATAGACCAACGATAGTGTGCCCGTTTTGGAAGAGGGCGTTCTAAATTGTTTTGCGTCAATGAGTTGAAAGTGTTGTGAGTCATAAAATTAAAATAAACCGTTTTCACATTGATCGATTTTTTTCAGTTGCGCTAAAATAGTCATGCGGTTGGTAAGGGTGGTGAGAAAAGAAACGAAAATAATAAGGAGAATGATTTTTCCATAAGGGATAGAACTGATGGAAAGATGTCCAAACAAAGCTGTTACTTGGCTAGCTTCCACTCTTCCCAAGTTATAATTCGTCCAGAAGCAAAAGGCTGAAAACAGAAATATGCTTGTAAGACCACCATATAAAGCACCACGCAGCGCAGTTTTAAAAAAATGCCAGTCAAATTGGCGCGCAATGAAAAGAGTTTCAGTACCAAGGAAATATAAGACATTGATAATATGTGCATTTTCTGCCAATGCATTGCGGGTGGCAAAAATGATGGTAAGAATAAGAGAGCCTAGAACCAATGCTAAAATTGAAAAACCAATGAAAACAGTGGTGTGTGCCATGGTTGCAAAACGATGAACCCAAACACGATGATCATCAAATTGACCTCCTGGAATTTGGGTTTTAATGGCGTGATTAATAGCTGCAAAATTGATTTCTGTATCCTCTTTTAGAGTGACAATGATAAGGCGGGGAAGAGGTAGTTCATTGATATTAAAACCTGTTCCAAGCCATGGTTCCAGTAACTTTTCTGTGGCTTTTTGGTCAACAATTTTTGCATCTTGTACACCAGAAAATGTTTTAACCAATTGTACGGCATCACGGAGTGCTTTGTTGATATCAACATTGTCAATGGGGCGTATTTGTATTGTTGCTTCATAGCTAATTTGACTGCTCCAATTTTTGGCCGTACGGTGGACTAAATCAACACCGATTAAGGTGAGACTTGAGAGAAATGTCATAATAGCAATCACGGCAACGAGTGCTTTTCCAGAAATATTACCACTGGGAATAATCGCTGTTGTGTTTTTTTTATTGCTTATAAAAATGGGGAAAGATTTATTCATGAATCGTCATCCGTCCGTTATGGAGAAGCATACGCCGTGCTGCAACTTGTTCCATTAAGGCTATATCATGGGTGGCAATGATAACAGCTGTTCCAAAACGATTTAATTCAATAAACAAACGGAGGAGGCGTTTTGCCAAGGGCGGATCGACATTCCCTGTTGGTTCATCCGCAAGGAGGATTTCGGGTTGATCAATGAGTGCGCGTGCTATGGCTACCCTTTGTTTTTCTCCACCGGAAAGAACCGGTGGTAAAACATGAATATGATCTCCAAGACCTACCCAACAGAGAAGATCTTCCACTTCACTGCGATAGGTTGCTTCTTCTTGTCCTTTAATGCGTAAAGGTAAGGAGACATTTTCATAAGTGGTCATGTGGTCGAGTAAACGAAAATCTTGAAAAACCACACCGATACGTTGTCGCAGCGCAGGGAGCTCTTGTCGTTTGAGTAATGCTGTGTCTGTTCCAAAGAGATCAATATGACCGCGGGTGGGTTTGAGTGCCAAAAACATAAGACGCATCAGCGACGTTTTCCCTGCTCCAGAGGCACCTGTGAGAAATTGAAATGATCCAGGAGGAATATGAAAGCTAATATCACGAAGGACCTCAGGGCCCATTCCATAGCGTAGGCCGACATTTTCAAAATGAATCACTTTTTATTATTACTCCTGATTTTATATGGCATCATTTATTCTAAAAACTCTTACTTTCATTGCTTTAGATTTTTGTTGTAAGCTTGTTTATTTTAGATTTCATGGTTTTCAATATTTTTTATACACCCTCGTTATAGATAAATATTTTTGCTCAAGAATATTATCACTTATACTTTCTTTTTTTAGCTTTATTTATGATTTTAGCAGGAATTTCAAAGGGATTCTAGCATAAACATCAGAACTATTTTTCCTTCTTACTCAGAGGCTTTTTTTGCATTGAGTGGATATTGGGTGATTTTAAAAAGCTATGTTGCTCTTTTTATCTTACTTTCTTATTCTTGTTCGCATCCCAATCCTGAGGTTTTTGCTTAAATTATTTCTTACCTGTCATGAAGAAAAGCGTTTGTTGTTAGAATGATTGAGCTTTTCATGAATTGTTTTGTTTTTTATTCTCCTCGGTGGTTTTCGTAATAATGCTGAGATAATTTTAGCAGAAAAACAAAAACCACCGTATGTTGTATTGCGTCGTGTTTTTTAGTTTTGTCGGTTGGCAATCAGATCTTCAACAACTTGTGGTTCGGCAAGAGTTGAAATATCTCCAAGAGTATCAAAATCGTTTTCAGCGATTTTTCGTAAAATACGTCTCATAATTTTCCCTGATCGCGTTTTGGGAAGCTGTGGAGCAAACTGAATTTTATCCAATATGGCAATAGAGCCTATTTCTTGTCTCACATGCTTGATAAGGTCTTTTTTTAATTCTTCACTTGGCTCTGTTCCTTCCATAAGGGTGACAAAACTATAAATTCCTTGTCCTTTAATGGGATGCGGGTAACCCACAATAGCTGCTTCTGATACAGCGGGATGAGAAACAAGAGCTGATTCAATTTCAGCGGTTCCTAACCTGTGTCCCGAGACATTGAGAATGTCATCAACTCGTCCTGTGATCCAATAATAACCGTCACTATCGCGCCTACAGCTATCGCCTGAAAAATATTTTCCTTTATAGGAGGAAAAATAAGTTTGAATAAAGCGTTCATGATCCTTATAAAGTGTGCGCATTTGTCCGGGCCATGAATCACTGATACAAAGATTGCCTTCTGCTTCACCTTCTAAAACATTGCCTTGGGCATCAACAATTTGGGGTTGAACACCAAAAAAAGGACGTGTGGCCGATCCTGCTTTGAGGGGTGTTGCACCGGGCAAGGGCGTGATCATATGCCCTCCTGTTTCCGTTTGCCACCATGTATCGAGAATCGGACAACGGCCATTTCCAACTGTATGATAAAACCATTCCCATGCTTCTGGATTAATCGGTTCTCCTACCGTGCCTAAGAGACGCAACGATGTTCTGTTTGAGTGTTCAACAAACGCATTTCCTGCTCCCATTAAGGCGCGGATAGCTGTTGGTGCTGTATAGAGCGTATTGACTTGGTGTTTGTCGACAATTTCCCAAAATCTGCCTTTGTCAGGAAAGGTTGGTGTGCCTTCAAACATTAAAGTGGTCGCACCATTGCATAAAGGTCCATAAACCAAGTAAGAATGACCGGTAATCCACCCAATATCAGCTGTGCACCAGTAAACTTCATCGGGGTGGTAATCAAAAACATATTGGTGAGTCATCGAGGCAAAAACAAGATAGCCTGCTGTGGTATGCAAAACACCTTTAGGTTTGCCGGTGGAGCCTGAAGTATAAAGAATAAAAAGTGGATCTTCAGCATTCATTGGTTCTGGTGGACAAGCTGTTTTGGCATGAGCTATCTCTTCGTGGTACCAAAAATCACGCCCCTCTACCCATTGAATGGGTCCACAAGTTCGCTGTATAACCATGACTTGGTCCACATGCACGTTTTGGCGCGCGGCTATCTCAATGGCATGATCAACATTGTCTTTTAAGTTAATCCGTTTGCCGCCACGCAAGCCGTGATCAGCAGTAATCATAAAGGTTGATTCACAGTCAACAAGGCGTCCTGCTATTGCTTCAGGAGAAAAGCCTGCAAAAATAACCGAATGAATGGCTCCAATGCGAGCACAAGCAAGCATGGCATAGGCTGCTTCGGGAATCATGGGGAGATAAATGGTTACTTTATCGCCTTTCTTAATGCCGTGGCTTTTTAAAAGATTGGCAAAACGACAAACATGTTCATAAAGCTCGTTATAGGTTATTTTTTTATCATGGTAAGGATTATCTCCTTCCCAAATGAGTGCGATTTTGTCTCCATGGGTTTTCAGGTGGCGATCAATGCAATTATAGGTAACATTTGTTATCCCATCTTCGTACCATTGAATGGAGACATCTCCGTTAAAAGAAGTGTTTTTTACTTTTGTAAAAGGTTTAAACCATTCAATGCGTTGACCATGTTTGGCCCAGAAGCTTTCTGGATCATCGATGCTTTCTCGATACCACTGTTGATAAGTTTCCTCATCGAGTAAAGTATTTTTTTTGATCTCTTCTGATACTGGATAGATTTTTTCAGTCATGCTTCCCTCTTTTAATTTATTGTTTGGAAAAATCTGCCTCTGTATTTTTGTATGGTTATATTTGTGGCAGAGTTTTCCCAAAAGCTTTTCATTGTGAGGTTAGACTAAATGACAAAGATTAGAATAGTCAATTTTTAAATCTGATACGTTTTTCTTAAAAAGGTATTTTATGCTTTTAGGATATTCAAATATGGCAAAGACTATTGCGGTATAGAGCTTTTTATAAACGCACAAAGGCACTAAAAAATATCATATAAAAAGGGAGATGAAGGTGCTTTATTGATTATCGCTTTAAATGTTTTTTATTTTGTATTCCCTTATTCAAATAAGAATAAGTTCATTAATAATTAATTAAACCAAAATATCAAAAATAATGAAAAGAATTACTGTATATAAAGTTTATTTTATAGTTACTTTCCAAATGTAACTACCATTTTTAAAAACCAATAGCATATATAGGGATAAAGACAATGAGAATACAAAACATTCTTACAATTTCATAACAAATATTCATTATAAAAAAATCCTGATTATAAGATGTGATCCACAATAGATATCTCTGAAAATTATTTTATGCACAGATGTAGGTATTTAATTTTGGTATATTCTTACAAATATAATTACAAAATTATTTATCTTCAGAGATATCTTTGTCGCCATATGACCGAATGTGCTGCATGAACCAAAAATATTAATTCTCCTTAATTATCTACATTAAAAGTAGTATCATAATGATACATTTCAAATGGCTATCATGTATTTTTAGAAAAAATGTCAAAGATAAACTTTAAAAATAACAATAAAAACACTGTATAAATGATATCTATACTATGTATACATGAAATATTCTTCTTAAGAAGATAATAATATTATTTGCAATATTTTAAAGTATAAGAAATATCCCCTGTTTTTCCTTAATTAAAGTTTAAAATCAGAAAAATTGCGCATATGAAAAGTTGAAGTTTTTCTCTTTGTTTACGAGATCGACAAAGGAATATCGTTATTGAAATCTGCTTTGTTGCTATTGTTTTGTGTGTATGTGTTATGCCTACATGCACGGGATTCGTTCTTTTATTTCTCAAGCGGATATTGACTGTATTTTACGCTTTGTAGAGCATAGAAAGGCTCTATACTATCGTTGACCTTATAGATTGCTATCATGTTGTTTAGCGCGGTTCTTGGTGCTCTATTGAGCATTTAAGATGTTTATTTTGCTCAAGTGACTTACATGAAAGAGTTTTGTTACTGTATTATGTAACCATAAGCCTCTTTTTGTCTGCTTTATGCCATTGGCATGTGGGGAAATTGTTTACGCGTGTTGGAGAAGTTAAGAGAATTCATGATTTTCAATGGAAATCATTGCGATAATCGTATTGAGTATTCTTTTGTAATTATTTATTTCGCGACAGTTTTTTCATTCATGCGCAACGCCCCTCTTATCATTTTGCCTTTATATAAGGATTTATTTTTTATATTGCTTTTGCTGGAGAGGCGGTCAGAGGGGAGTAAAGTAGAGCCAATGTGCGAGAATATGAGAGCCAAATTGCAATGCTATCTTGAAGCTATTGTATGTGTTGTGGATGTGCCGGTGAGAAATTTGAGAAGACTAGCTTTTTTGCTAATTTTGCTAACAGGATGAAAGAGGGGCTAGAATCTTTTTTGCTAGAATTGCTCTTTTATTGATATTGAAGGAAATATTTTTTCTCATTTCTGCTGTTTTGGGCTTGTTCGTAGAATCTTCAATGGGAATTTATATGAAGGGGGGAATGAATTTATATGAGGGGAAATTGCTTTACACAGGGCGTTTTCCAAATAAAGCAGAGCCAATGCGAAGGACGTTAGAGCCAAACTGTAGAGCGGTTTTGAAGTCATTGGACATGCCCATGGAAAGCTTTGGAAGACCTGCTTGTTTTGCTAATTTTGCTAAGAGCGCGAAATAGGGACCGGGGTTTTCGTCGACAGGGGGGATGCCCATAAGACCGATGATATCAAGTCCATAGTTGTTTTTGCATTGGTTGACAAAAGATGTAGCTTCTTGTGGTGCGATACCACTTTTTTGCGGTTCTAAGCCAATGTTAACCTGAACATAGCAAGGAAGATGCCTTTTTTGTTTTTCCATTTCTTCAGCTAAGCTTTTGGCTATTTTTTCACGATCAACCGTTTGAATGACATCAAAAATCTTTACAGCTTCAGCGGCTTTATTTGATTGTAGGGGACCGATGAGATGGAGTTTAATATTTTCAAATTGTTGACGTAACCCGAGCCATTTTTGTGCCGCTTCTTGTACGCGGTTTTCTGCAAAAAGACGTTGCCCTGCTTGTAAAATGGGGCGTATATCAACAGCAGAAACAGTTTTTGAAACAGCGATAAGTTCAATTTCTTCTACAGGGCGTTGTAACTCTTGACATGTTTCAGCAATGTCTTTTTGAAGGTTTTGCCATGCTTCAATGGAAGGGGTATCAAAGGGTGTTTGTGTATTCATGTTTTTGTGCTTTACCGTTTTTGTTCAAGAGTTGGTCGTTTTTTTAAAAGTTTTATAAAATACTTAGGGAAATATTTCACGAAAATGTTGACGATGAGGTTAATCCATGGTCAAGCATAATAAAACAAGTTTTTTGGTTCAGTTTTATTAAAAGAGTATAATGGGAATGACGATTGAGCATTATAAGATAGGCGAACGCTATAATCCACGGGCGAGAGAAAAAAAATGGCAAGAAATTTGGGATGAAAAGAAAATTTTTCAGACTGTCCAAGAAGATGCTCGTGAAAAATATTATGTTTTAGAAATGTTTCCTTATCCTTCTGGCCGTATTCACATGGGGCATGTGCGCAATTATGCCATGGGGGATGTGGTTGCACGCTATAAACGCGCCAAGGGGTTTAATGTGCTTCATCCCATGGGGTGGGACGCTTTTGGGATGCCGGCTGAAAATGCTGCTATGCAAAATAAAGTGCACCCTAAAACTTGGACTTATCAAAATATTGCAGTGATGCGGGGGCAATTAAAACAATTAGGGCTCTCGATAGATTGGACTCGGGAATTTGCGACTTGTGATGTGGAATATTACCACCGCCAGCAAATGCTGTTTCTTGATTTTTATCAAAAGGGGTTGGTTGCGCGTAAAGTGGCTAAGGTGAATTGGGACCCCGTTGATCATACTGTTTTGGCCAATGAACAGGTGGTTGATGGACGGGGATGGCGTTCTGGTGCGTTGGTTGAACAGCGGGAATTAACCCAGTGGTTTTTCAAAATTAGCGACTTTAGTGAAGAGCTCTTGACTGGGCTTGAAGAGCTTGAACAGTGGCCTGAAAAAGTTCGCACCATGCAAAAAAATTGGATTGGAAAATCACAAGGTTTGCTGATTCGTTGGGCTTTAAAGTCGACAGGTGATACTGATGATGTTTGTGAGAAATTTGATGAGGTTGTTTGTTATTCAACGCGCCCTGATACACTTTTTGGTGCCTCCTTTTTGGCTCTGTCTGTTGATCATCCTATTGCACAAGCTTTGGCAAAAAAAGACAAAGCGTTGAGTGCTTTTATCGAAAATTGTCGGTGTGGTGGAACGACAACAGCAGCACTTGAAACGGCTGAAAAACAAGGGTTTCTCACTCCTCTTTTAGCGGTGCATCCTTTTGATTCAACGATGCATATTCCCGTTTATATCGCTAATTTTGTGCTTATGGACTATGGAACAGGGGTTGTGTTTGGTTGTCCGGCCCATGATCAGAGAGATTTTGATTTTGCACGTAAATATGACCTTCCAATAAAACCAGTGGTTTTGCCTTTAGGAGTTGAGAAAGAAGATTTTGTCACACCTGAAACCCCTTATGTTGGTGATGGGGTGATGATTAATTCTAGATTTTTGGATGGTTTAACACCCCAACAAGCCTTTGAAGAGGCAGCGAAAAGGCTTGAAAAACAAATGCTCAATGGGCAACCGCAAGGGAAAAAAACAGTGCAATTTCGTTTGCGTGATTGGGGGATTTCGCGGCAACGTTATTGGGGGTGCCCCATTCCCATGATCCATTGTACAACTTGTGGGGTTGTCCCTGTTCCACGTGCTGATTTGCCGGTTGTATTACCTGAGGATATTACTTTTGATCAACCGGGCAACCCTCTTGCACGGCATGAAACATGGCAGAATGTTGCTTGCCCGATCTGTGGTCAACCTGCCAAACGTGAAACCGATACCATGGATACATTTGTTGACTCTTCTTGGTATTATGCACGCTTTACGGCTCCTTTTGCGCAGGAACCGGTTGACAAACAAGCAACAGCTGAATGGTTGCCGGTGCAACAATATATTGGTGGAATTGAGCATGCCATTTTGCATCTTCTTTATGCGCGCTTTTTTATGCGTGCCATGAAATTGCTAGGTTATGTGACGGTCGATGAGCCTTTTAAGGGGCTTTTTACCCAAGGGATGGTGGTGCATGAAACCTATCGGGATGAACAGGGTTGGGTTTCTCCAGCAGAAATTTCGATTGTTGAAAAAGATGGAAAGCGTCAAGCTTATAAATTAACCGATCAAAGTGAAGTGACGATTGGTTTGATTGAAAAAATGTCTAAATCAAAAAAGAATGTTGTTGATCCTGACGATATTATTGCATCTTATGGTGCTGATACTGTGCGCTGGTTTGTGTTGTCAGATTCTCCTCCTGAGAGGGATGTTATCTGGACAGAATCTGGTGTTGAAGGGGCTCATCGCTTTGTCCAGCGTGTTTGGCGCCATGTGGCTTTGAGTGCTTCTGTTTTAAAGGATATATCCCCTTGTGCAGGGCATCAGGGAGCGGCTTTGGAACTCTCAAAAGCAGCTCATCGTACGCTCCACGCTGTAGAAGATGATTTGGAAAAATTTGCTTTTAATCGGGCTATTGCACGGCTTTATGAATTCTTGAATATTATGGCACCGTTGTTAAACAGGATAGCAAGTGTTGACGATGAAATGAAAGCTTCTTTACGTCAAGCCATGGATTTTTTTCTTGCCATGATTGCACCAATGATGCCTCATTTAGCAGAAGAATGTCATGCTGTTTTAGGGGAAGAAACTTTAATGTCTACGCTTGCTTGGCCTGTTTATGATCCCGCATTAATTGTTGAAGAATGTTACACTTTGCCGGTGCAAATTAATGGTAAAAAACGTGGTGAAGTGACTGTTGCAGCAACAGCGAGTGAGACGATGATTAAAGAAGCGGTTTTGGCTTTAGACTTTGTAAAGGCGCAGCTGATTGAAAAGCCTATGAAAAAAATCATTGTTGTTCCAAAAAGGATTGTGAATGTCGTTCTTTAAAAGTTTTATTCTTTTCGTTTTAGCTGGTGTATTCACACTGTTGTGTGGATGCAAAGTTGAGCCGCTTTACCGTCAAGAATTGCAGAGTTCAATGGCGATGGATGCTGCTTCTTATGGGAATTCTTCTTCTACACACCCTTCTGGACAAGCTTCTTTGGGGCTTGCGCAAAAGCTTGCCTCTATTGTTGTGGAAGAACCTTCGGATCGTTTTGGTCAAATGGTGCGCAATCATTTACTGTTTCTTTTGTATGGGAATGGGGGTAAATCTTCTCTACCGGCTTATCGATTGGCATTGCAGACGTCCGTATTTACAAGAGAATCGATGCAGATAGAGGTTGATTATGATAAAAAGAGAGAGGGACGATCTTCTGTTGGAACTATTATGAGCAGAGCTTCTTATACTTTGCAGGATATGAAAAATACTCTTATTGTAAAAGGAACTGCAACACTGAACGCCTCTTTTGAACGCCTTCGTCAAGAATATGCAACGATGCAAGCAGAAGAAGATGCAAAAAAACGTGTTGCGGAAGAGTTGGCGGAACAGATTTTTTTGTTACTTTCAAAAGATCTTTCCAATACAACTTCTAGATATTAAACAATATTTTGTCCTGTTTTTTTCCAGTCGTCGAGAAATATTTGCAACCCCTTATCAGTGAGAGGATGTTTGACTAGGGCTTTTAAGACTGTTGGTGGAACTGTTGCAACGTCAGCACCGCTTAGTGCTGCTTCTTTGACATGATTAACGGTACGGATTGAAGCAGCTAAGATTTGTGTTTCAAAGTTATAGTTATCATAAATTGTGCGTATTTCATGAAGCAGTTCACTGCCATTATTTCCGCAATCATCAAGTCTTCCGATAAAAGGTGAAACGAATGTCGCACCTGCTTTGGCGGCAAGTAAGGCTTGATTGGCAGAAAAACAAAGGGTGAGATTTGTTTTTAATCCTTCTTTTGTGAGGGCTTTACAGGCTTTTAATCCATCAAGTGTTAAAGGAAGCTTGATGCAAATATTGTCGGCAACCTTTGCTAAAACAGCCGCTTCTTTCATCATGTCTTCAAATTGAGTTGCGGCAACTTCAGCAGAAACAGGTCCGCGAACAAGGGCGCAAATTTCTTTTGTAACATCAAGAATATTGCGTCCTGATTTTAGGATAAGAGAGGGATTGGTGGTAACACCATCAACAAGACTTAAATTCTGTAACTCTTGGATTTCTTCAATATTGGCGCTATCCACAAAAAACTTCATCTCTAACCTCTTCTTTTTAGCTTTTACCCTATTTTTTGTTATGCGCTATTGTTGACGGCAAAAGCAAGAGCAAGAATTAATATAAAGAACAAAAATGCCAGGGTATTAATTATGTATCTACTTTTTGTAAAGAAAGCTCTCTTATTGTTTTCACGTCCATTTCATGGTGTTGCTCGTAATAAGGCGTAGGATTCATTTCGCACTACCATCTTTGTATCTTAGCATCTTTGCTTGATGATATCTTTATGCTTATGGCAATAAGCCAGTATTATCATACACTGTGCTCATTTCCCATTGGTGATTGCTCTTGATATTTGAGAATTTTTATAAGACGTTTCCTTTTTTCACGAGGTTTACATTTAGTTTTTCTTGTTGCGTGTCAGTGAATGGATTTTTGTGTCGCAAAACACCGTTGATGAAAATATGCGTTTTATGCATGAAGTTTTTCTGTGCTCAAAGAATTTGTTTATAACGAAAAAAATTCTCGTATTGAAGGTTTTTGTTACAATATGTAAAATGATGATTATATCTTTATAAATCAGTTTGTTGAAGATAAATTGAGATATGAGGCAGTAAAAAAATAAAAGTGTGCATTGGGAAGAAGTCACACTATGGGATCGCTTTGTTGAAGGACGCACTTACGATATCATGTTGAATGCGTGATGAGCTTTATTTGCACAGAAGGATGGCGCTGTTTTTTTGCTATAGAAGAAGAGATTGGTTCTTTATATTGGCACTTTGGTGATGGAATGCGTGTTAAAAAGAATTTTTGTTAGAAAAGTGTTGTGATCGGGGGGATTGAATCCTGCAATGAATTTTATAAGAGTGTTTAAAGATAAGCTGTAGATCTGTTGGTGCTCAATAGGTCGTAGATTGGTTAAAAAGATGAATTCAAACATGATAGAGGAAAAGATTGTATCCGTATTGGTTCCTCTTCCTGTTGCTCACCCTTATAGTTATAAAGTTCCGTCTTCTATGGAAGTGAATATTGGTTCTTTTGTTCGAGTTCCGGTGATGGGGCGTGAACTTTGCGGTTTTGTTGTGGATGTTGGAGAAAAAATAGCGGATGGGAAAGGGGCTGCTCATGTGGCACGTGAAAAATTACGCTTTCTTCTTCATGTTTTTGATTGTCCCCCATTAAAGTCAGAAATGATCACATTTTTGCGTTTTGTTAGTCGCTATACAATGGCACCTTTTGGTCTTGTTGCACGATTGGTTTTGTCTGTACCGGCTGCTTTAGAGCCGGAAGCGCAGATGCTGGGTTTGCGATATTGTGGTGGCAATGTAGAACGTCTCACACCAGCACGATCACGGATTTTGGAATTGGTACGTGATGAGAAAATATGGACACGTTCTGGTCTGGCACATGCGGCTGGAACTTCGGTTTCTGTTGTTGAAGGTTTAAAAGCTCTAGGGGTTTTCGAAGATGTTATGGTTCCTGCTCCTGATCTTGTGGAAATGCCTGATCCTGATTTTTGTCCTCCTCAGTTGCAGGGAGCACAAAATGAAGCAGCAACAGTATTGCGGGAAGGTGTTTTATCTTCTCAGTTTCAAGTTTTTTTGCTTGATGGTGTGACTGGGTCTGGAAAGACAGAAGTTTATTTTGAAGCGGTTGCTCAAGCCTTCAAAGGGGACAAGCAGGTTTTAATTTTGTTGCCGGAAATTGCTTTAACTCAGCAGTTTTTAGATCGTTTTTATGCACGCTTTGGCGCTGCGGCAGCAGAATGGCATTCCGATTTAACACCGCGTCGTAGAGAACGCGTCTGGCGGCAAGTCGCAGAAGGGCGGGTGCGTGTCGTTGCGGGGGCTCGTTCGGCACTTTTTCTTCCCTTTCCTAAGCTTGGCTTGATTGTTGTCGATGAAGAACATGATAGCGCTTATAAACAAGAAGAGCGCATTTTTTATCATGCTCGTGATATGGCTGTTGCACGGGGCTCTTTTGAGCATTTTCCTGTTATTTTATCTTCAGCAACACCGTCGATTGAAAGCCAAGCCAATGTTTTAAAAGGGCGTTATCAAAAGGTGCATTTACCTTCCCGTTTTAAAGAAGTTGCACTTCCACAGTTGCGGGTGGTTGATATGCGCCAAGGAGGAGTGCAAAAGGGGCGCTTTATTTCCTTTTCTCTTGAAAGGGCTTTAAAACAAACGCTTGATAAGGGCGAACAAGCTCTTCTTTTTCTTAATCGTCGTGGTTATGCACCTTTGACTTTATGCCGAATTTGCGGACATCGTTTTCATTGTACCGATTGTTCAAGTTGGCTGGTAGAACATCGTGCGCAAGGGCAACTGAAATGTCATCATTGTGGATATCATGAACCACTTCCTCAAGCCTGTCCTGAATGCGGGACATTAGATCATCTTGTGGCTTGCGGACCGGGTGTGGAAAGAATTGCCGAAGAAACACAAATGCTTTTTCCTCAGGCGCGATCATTGATCCTTTCAACAGATCTCAAAGGAGGGATTGGACAGTTGCGCAGCGAATTGCAAGCCATTGCCAATGGCGATGTGGACATTATTATTGGAACACAGTTGGTCGCTAAAGGACATCATTTTCCCAAGCTCTCTCTGGTTGGCGTTATTGATGCTGATCTTGGTCTTGCCAATGGCGATTTACGCGCAAGTGAACGTACCTTCCAGCTGCTTTCTCAAGTTACCGGAAGAGCAGGGCGTGTGGGATTGAAGAGTTTAGGATTATTGCAAACCTATCAACCAGATCATCCGGTCATCAAAGCCTTACTTTCATGTCAACCAGAAGATTTTTACACACGTGAGATTGCGGCACGGCAGCATTATCATTTGCCTCCCTATGGGCGGCTTGCCTCTTTGATCGTATCTGCACAACAGCGTCAAGAAGCAGAATATTATGCGCGCGCATTGCGTCAAGCAGCGCCACGGGAAAAAAATATCTCGGTTATGGGACCAGCAGAAGCGCCTTTGGCTTTAGTTCGGGGGCGTTATCGTTTTCGGCTTTTGCTGCAAGGACAGCGCTCTTTTGATATACAAGGGTTTATACGTGCCATGCTTAGCGGGACACCCAAAATGCCCAGTTCCGTTCGGGTTCAAATTGATATTGATCCGCAAAGCTTTTTCTAAAACCCGTGCAATATTACAATGAAGGGGTGTGGGTTTAATGAAGGTCGTGGTTTTGATGTTGTTTGACGTTCAAACCTCATACAGCAGCATGTAATAGAAAATAAAATGTTTTTGTGCTGTATGAGTCGTTTTGATGTTATGCCAAATTAGAGTGAACATATTATATCTGTTTTGTTTATCTTTGATGAGAACATAGATTCATTTTGGAGCGTAAAGGTAAAAACAAGTGTTTACCGTTATCATCTTTTTTATTTGATTTTTTTGTTTTTAAAAGCGTTCATAGCAATATTTTTTAATTATGGAGCTGCCCTAGCTCTTCAAGCTTTTGTTACTCTTGTTCTTTAATGGGGCTGCGTTTTTCATGCAAAGCAGAGCAGCCAAAACAGAATATCATTGTATTGTTACATTATATATGCTTGTTTAAGTGAATATTTCTCAGCACGCTCGAATTCATTTTATGATGTTACCCGTGTGAATAATATCATTGAGTAATATAATGTACAAGGTTTTATGAATACAGAAGCCGTTAGGGAGTACCATCTTTATTTTATAAAGATACCGGTTGGCACCATTATATTATTTTCGCTCTGAGTGTTACGAAAGCTCTTGGTCCTTGAGAGCGTTTATAAGAGATGTTTTGTCTTTAATCATTTTATCCCTCTTCCTTACTTGTAATGGAGCAAAGGAATGATTTTGATCAAAGAACTTGAAATGAGAGAATGATGTTGGGAGGACTTCAGTATGAAGAAAGATATGTTATCATTATAAATCAATGTGTTGTATATTTAAGTTGTATATTTTAAAAGTGTTTTTAAAAGGAAATATATTTGGTGAAATGTTTTCAAAAGCGTGGGTATTTGAAGAAAAAAGATCAAATTTTTCTTAATATTAAGGGGGATATCCGTTATTTTTTCTTGCTTATGAGTTTGAAATAATACATTTTTTCAGTCGCAGTCGCAGTCGCAGTCGCAGTCGCAGTCGCAGTCGCAGTCGCAGTCGCAGTCGCAGTCGCAGTCGCAGTCGCAGTC
>NZ_JBHILQ010000004.1:87067-107169 GCF_042193395.1 Bartonella sp. TT29SHDZB | reverse complement strand
GCAACATTGTTTATAAGGATAATTCATTGTTTTGTATGTTTAATGAGAATCCCGAATATCGTAAGATTCTCTCATTTCAAATCTTTTGATCAAAATCATTCCCTTGTACATAACAAGTGGGATGAACGTGGGGCGTGAAACTGTATGAGAAAGGACTAAAAATGTCTCTTATGAACCGTCTCTAGTTCCAAGGGCCTGCTGCACGCGCCTCCACGAGCTGGTAAAGTGTGTTATGGTGCGCTGGCTTGCGTTTTTATGGAGCGTAAAGATGGGGGACTCAATGGATTGACCATTATATCATTCATAATCCTATCATTCATAGGCGCCGTCGTGAAATAGGCTTGGGAGCATTAAGAAATGTTTCTTTAAAACAAGTCCGTGAGGCTGCAACCCAATGGCGCTCTGTTTTTCGTAAAGGACGGAACCTTATTAAAGAACGCGATAAACAAAAACCTGAGGTAATGCGCAGTCACTTTTCGCAAAAGCACTTATGGTGATAAGTGGGTGATCTTTAATGTTAAGGAAGAACCGTTTTTGGGGGGAGGAAAGAGCATTGGAAGCAAAATTAAAGAAAATTAAAGAGAGTGAAAAAAATCTCTCAGAGAATGTCAAAAAGAGGTATTTTAAAAACCTTGATGCCATCCTAGGGATCTAAAAAAATCCTTTTCAAAAATATTTTGAATATTTTATTTAAAATTTTTAAAAAGCAGCGATTTGTGGTGTTGCGAGTCGGTTATGTCTATGCTAGAAACCAAGTGATTTTTGTTCTAGGTTTTAAGAAGAAGATTCTTAAAATTAGGAGTGTCTGTTTCATTTCATCTGATAACTATCAGAGAATCGCTCAAGGGAAAGAGGCGGTATTTCGTGTCGGATTCATTTTCTCTCATACCGCTGCCGTTGGTAGATCAACGCTATGCGCAAGCGCTTTTTGATTGCGTTCAAGAAGCGGAAAACGTTGAAAAGGTTGAAAAGGCAGTGGAAAAATTTTTGCTTGTCTTGGAGCAAAATGAAGATTTAAAACGCTTTGTGCTCAGTCCATTCTTTTCAGTCAAAGAGCAAATGAAGGTGATGCAGTCTGTTTGTGAAAATATCAAATTTGCTGATAAAAACGCAGGACAGGTTATTGGTAATTTTTTACGCGTTATCGCAGCAAACCGTAGGCTTAGTGCCGTATTTGGTATTTTACATGCTTTTCAGCGTTGTGTTGCACGCGCTCGTAGCCAAGTTACAGCACAAATTGTTTCTGCGTGCCCCTTAAGTTCTCAACAAAGACAAGAGTTGTGTGAGGCTTTGGAAGGTGTCATTGGAGGAAAAGTCTTGCTACATATCATTGTGGATCCAACAATTCTTGGTGGATTAATCATTCGTGTGGGGGCGTCTCAAATTGATACGTCTCTTCTAACAAAATTGTCTTCGCTTAAGCTTGCATTGAAAAAAGAGGTCAGCTGATGGATATTAGACCATCTGAAATTTCCAAAATTCTAAAAGAGCAAATCAAAAACTTTGACCAAAAGGCTGAGGTTTCAGAAATTGGTTGGGTTCTCTCTGTTGGGGATGGTATCGCCCGCGTTTATGGTTTGGATAATGTCCAAGCAGGGGAAATGGTTGCTTTTCCAAATGATGTGCGCGGTATGGCTCTCAATTTGGAAGTTGATAATGTTGGTGTGGTCATTTTTGGCTCAGATCGCGATATTCGTGAAGGGGATTGTGTAAAGCGATTGGGCGCTATTGTGGATGTTCCTGTGGGACCCGCTTTGCTGGGGCGCGTGGTTGATGCTTTGGGAAATCCTATCGATGGTAAGGGACCTATTAAGGCAACAGAGCGTCGTCGTGTTGATGTTAAGGCGCCTGGGATTATTCCACGTCAGTCTGTCCATGAACCAATGTCAACGGGATTAAAAGCAATTGATGCACTCATCCCCATTGGACGCGGACAGCGTGAATTGGTGATTGGTGATCGCCAGACAGGAAAAACAGCAATTTTGCTCGATACATTTTTAAACCAAAAACCTTTTCATGAAAAAGGGGCGGGACGAGAGCAAGACAAAGTTTATTGTATTTATGTGGCTATCGGTCAAAAACGTTCGACGGTGGCACAGTTCGTTAAAGTTTTAGAAGAACGTGGAGCACTGGAATATTCTATTATCGTAGCGGCAACCGCTTCTGATCCAGCGCCATTGCAATTTATTGCGCCTCTTGCCGGATGTGCTATGGGTGAATATTTCCGTGATAATGGGCAACATGCTTTGATCGGTTATGATGACTTGTCAAAACAAGCGGTAGCTTATCGTCAAATGTCTCTTTTATTGCGTCGTCCGCCAGGTCGTGAGGCTTATCCGGGAGATGTTTTCTATCTTCATTCGCGTCTTTTAGAGCGCGCTGCGAAGTTGAATGCGGAAAATGGATCTGGGTCGTTGACAGCTTTGCCAGTTATTGAAACGCAAGCAAATGATGTTTCTGCCTATATTCCTACAAATGTGATTTCGATTACGGATGGGCAAATTTTTCTGGAAACTAATTTGTTTTATCAAGGAATTCGTCCTGCTGTAAATGTTGGTCTTTCTGTATCGCGTGTTGGTTCTGCTGCACAAATTAAAGCGATGAAGCAAGTTGCTGGCTCGATTAAGGGTGAATTGGCGCAATATCGTGAAATGGCAGCTTTTGCGCAGTTTGGTTCTGATTTGGATGCGTCAACCCAGCGTCTGTTGAATCGGGGTGCGCGCTTGACTGAGCTTTTAAAGCAACCGCAATTTTCTCCACTCAAAACAGAAGAACAGGTGGTGGTTATTTTCGCGGGTGTGAATGGCTATCTTGATTCTCTAGCGGTTTCTGATGTTGCGCGGTTTGAGCAGGGGCTTTTGGTGCTTTTGCGGAGTGATTATCAAGATCTCTTAAAGGCAATTGCTGAGCAAAAGCAGTTAACAGATGAGCTGAAAGATAAGTTGATGACGGTTCTTAACACTTATGCGAAAAATTTTTCATGATGAATTAATGGAATGCTTGAATGGCTTCACTAAAGGATCTTAGAGACCGTATCGCTTCGGTTAAAGCAACACAAAAGATCACCAAAGCTATGCAGATGGTTGCAGCAGCAAGGTTGCACCGTGCGCAAGAGGCGGCACAGTCTGCGCGTCCTTATGCGAAGAGGATGGCTGATATTTTGACCAGTGTTGCTGCTGATGTCGATGGTGTTGATGCGCCTGCTCTTATGCGTGGTACGGGGCGAGATGATGTGCATCTCTTGGTGGTGTGTACTGCTGAGCGCGGTTTGTGTGGTGCTTTTAATGTGCAAATCGCCCGTCGCGCACGTGAACAAATTAAAGCACTATTGGCAGCCGGTAAAATAGTGAAAATTATTACCGTGGGCAAAAAAGGTGCGGATATTTTATCGCGTGATTACAAAGGTTTGATGATTGATCACATCGATTTGCATGCTGTAAAACGAATTGGTTTTGCAGAGGCAGTAATGATTAGTCAACGGGTTGTCGATTTATTCAATGAAGGCGCTTTCGATGTTTGTACGCTGTTTTATTCTGAATTTGTTTCCGTAATTAATCAGCGTCCTACAGCTTTTGGCTTGATTCCAATGATTGCTCCAAAAACAGTTGTTGAGGCAATAGATGTTGTGGAGCAAACTGATCAGAGCAAAGATTCACAATCAATTGTTTATGAGTATGAACCTGATGCTGCTTCTCTTTTAGAGGCGCTTGTGCCACGCAATCTTTCGGTGCAGATTTTTCGCGCTTTGTTGGAAAATGTTGCTGGTGAAATGGGCGCAAAGATGACAGCTATGGACAATGCATCGCGCAATGCAGGTGAAATGATTAATAAATTGACGGTGGCTTATAATCGTCAGCGTCAGGCACAGATTACGACAGAATTGATCGAAATTATTGCAGGCGCTGAAGCGCTTTAAATGGAAAAGGTAAGGATTGATGGTAAAAGCAGTAACCTCAAGCAAAGGAACAGAAAAAGGTGAAAAAAAGAAACCAGCTGCTCGTTCCAGCGTGAAAAAAGCCGCTTCGAAATCTCAAGCGGATGTAAAGAGTGCGTCTGCGCCTGCGCGTAGTGCCGCTAAAGATACACCTGTAAAAAAAGATATATCCACAAAAAAAGAACAGCATGCAAAAGGCGCTGTTGGTGAGATCAAACAGGTTATTGGTGCTGTCGTTGATGTGCAATTTGAAGGCGCATTGCCAAATATTCTTAACGCTTTGGAAACAGAGAATTTAGGCAATCGCTTGGTTTTGGAAGTTGCGCAGCATTTGGGTGAAAATACTGTGCGTACGATTGCTATGGATACGACTGATGGTCTGATGCGGGGCCAAAAGGTCGTGGATACAGGAACACAAATTAGCGTTCCTGTAGGAGAAGCGACGTTGGGACGTATTATGAATGTGATTGGAGAGCCGGTCGATAATGTGGGACCAATCGCTTCAACAAAAACGCGTTCTATTCATCAAGAAGCGCCTGAATATGTTGAGCAATCGACTGTTTCGGAAATTCTCGTTACTGGTATTAAAGTCGTGGATTTGTTAGCCCCTTATTCTAAAGGGGGTAAAATTGGCTTGTTTGGTGGTGCTGGTGTTGGAAAAACCGTTCTCATTATGGAACTTATAAACAATATTGCAAAGGCACATGGTGGCTATTCTGTATTTGCTGGTGTGGGAGAACGTACACGTGAAGGAAATGATCTTTATTATGAAATGATCGAAAGCCGCGTGAATGTGAATCCAAAAGAGAATAATGGTTCAACGGAAGGGTCAAAGTGTGCCCTTGTTTACGGGCAAATGAATGAACCACCAGGAGCGCGTGCGCGTGTGGCTCTTTCAGGATTGACAATTGCAGAAAGTTTCCGTGATGAAGGACAAGATGTTCTGTTCTTTGTGGATAATATTTTCCGTTTCACGCAAGCAGGAGCTGAGGTGTCTGCTCTTTTAGGGCGTATTCCTTCTGCTGTGGGCTATCAGCCAACTTTGGCAACGGATATGGGGGCTTTGCAAGAACGTATTACCAGTACAAAAACAGGCTCTATTACTTCCGTTCAGGCAATTTATGTTCCGGCAGATGACTTGACGGATCCGGCGCCGGCAACATCTTTTGCCCATTTGGATGCAACAACTGTTCTTTCGCGCTCTATTGCTGAAAAGGGAATTTATCCGGCGGTTGATCCGCTTGACTCTTTCTCACGCATGTTGGATCCATTGATTGTGGGGGAAGAGCATTATACGGTGGCTTGTCAAGTGCAAACCATTTTACAACGTTATAGAGCGCTTCAGGATATTATTGCTATTCTTGGAATGGATGAACTTTCTGAAGATGACAAATTGCTGGTGGGGCGGGCGCGTAAAATTGAACGTTTCCTTTCGCAGCCTTTCCATGTTGCGGAAGCCTTTACTGGTTCTCCTGGAAAACTCGTTCCTTTGGAAGAGACAATCAAAGGCTTTAAGGGGCTTTGTGCTGGCGATTATGATGATTTGCCAGAAGCTGCTTTTTATATGGTTGGTTCGATTGATGAAGCACTTGAAAAAGGAAAGCGTCTCATGGCAGAGGCTTCTTAGTAAGAAGCTTCTTATTCAAGAAAAAACTGTCATGGGTATTTTTCGTTAACAAGGACGAGTTGTTGAAGAAAACAGAGAGTTCTTATATCGGGTATTGTGGAGACTTTTGTGGAAAACAATAGAGAAGAGCATTTTTTATTTGAGCTTGTATCGCCTGAAAAAATTGTGTTTTCAGAGCAGGTCGTGTCTGTTGTTCTTCCTTCAGCTTCAGGTTCTTTAACAGTTATGGCGCATCATGCGCCATTGGTGGCAAGTATTGTGTTGGGCAGTGTTCGTGTTCGCACCTCTTTGGGTGAGCAATTATTTGCTGTTTGCGGAGGCGTTGCAAATATTACCTTTTCAGGCTGCTCTTTGTTGGTAGAGCACGTTGTGGCTGTAGAGCATCTTTCTTTTGATGTATTAGAACAGCAGATTTTGCAGCTTCAAGCGACGTTAGAGGGGGGAGCAAGTGATGAGGACAATCATAAAATAGAGGCTTTTTTCCAGCAGTTGTCAGCTGATGGTGCTGTGTTGATAGAAGCGTAGCGAGTATACAGGAAAAGATGACATGAGCCGAAAAAAGAGTACGGTTGTGTCTGCTAAAAGGGGTGGAAAACCTTTTCCTCATCCTGGTCGTGTTTTTGCTGGACCTTTGCCAAAGTGCTTTGTTTATATTTTTGCTTCTCTTATTTTGCAATGGGCTTATGGTTTAGGGGCTAATATTGTTCAGTCTAACATTGTCCATCTTACGGGTGATTTTCATGCAACTTTGGCCGAGACGACATGGCTGGTAGCGGCCTATATGGCGCCAAATGTGAGTGTAGCGATTATGTTGATCAAAATCCGCTATCAATTTGGGCTGCGCGCTTTTGCTGAATTGTCAATTCTTGGCTTTGTTTTGGTTTGCGTGTTGCAGCTCTTTGTTACGGATTTGCGTTCTGCGTTGATTATTCGCTTTTTTGCTGGGATTGCTGCTGCTCCTTTGGCTTCACTTGCGCTGCTTTATATGATGGAGGCTTTTGCTCCAGCAAAGAAGTTTACTGTTGGTCTTAGTTTGAATTATATGAATGCGGCTTTAGCGGCACCTTTATCACGTTTGATTTCTCCTGATTTGCTGGAAAATGGTGGTTTTTCCAGTCTTTCCGCTCTGGAAATGGGGTTGGTTCTTATCAGCTTAGTTTGTATCTATACTTTGCCCCTAACGCCTGTTGTGCGTAGTAAGGTTATTCAAAAGTTAGATTGGATAAGCTATGGTTTGATTGCTCTTGGTCTTGGATTAAATGCTGTGATCATGTCTGTTGGCATATTGTATTGGTGGTATGAAGCACCATGGATTGGTTGGGGGCTCGCACTTGCTATTTTCTCGTTGGCTATTGCTATTATTATTGAGCTTAATAGAGAAAAACCGTTGATTGATCTCCGTTGGATTTTCAGTAAAGAAATGATCCAATCTGTTTTTATTTTATTGATCTTTCATGTTTTTTTATTGGAGCGGTCAAATTTGCCCGTAGGGTTTTTTAATCTTTTTGGTTTGCTCAATCGTGAGATGGCACCCATGTATCTTGCGGTGACATTAGGGGTTCTGTTAGGGGGGGCTGTTTGTGTCTTTTTTTTACGGGCGGGGCGTGAGGATTATTTTTATTTGTTGTCTTTGGGTTGTTTGGCGTTGGGAGCTTATTTAGATAGTCATGTAAACCATTTAACACGTCCACAAGATATGATGTTGAGCCAAGGGTTGGTGAGTTTTAGTTATGCACTTTTTTTGCCTCCTGCTCTTTTCAAAGGGTTTGTGATCGCTGGTGAGCGAGGACCGCGTTACGTTTTAAGTTTTATTGCTGTTTTTTTGTTAACGCAAGTGACAGGGGGATTGATGGGGTCGGCTTTTTTTGGCAGCCTTCAATTTTATTTTGCCCATAAGAACTTTGAGTCCTTAACACAAAATATTATTATTACTGATCCGCTTATTTCTGGTGAGATGCATACTTTATTTTCGCCTTCTTATGGTGTTTCTGTTCCCAATGGCTTGAGAAGTGAACAGGGTACTTCTATGTTGATAGAGAAATTTAAGTTAACAGCAAATATTTTTGCTTATGATGACGTTTTTCGGCTTTATTTTTATATTTCAATGGTTGTATTCGTTATTTTTCTTGCCACAATGATTGTTAAGTCATGCTCTTTGCGCGCATTAGAAAAGTAGAGTAATGTCATAGAAAGAGGGGTGCAAAAAAATGATAAAAACATTACGGTCAAAAGCTACGATTGTTGCATTCCTATCGGGTATTACAGGTGTTTTGCTGATTTTGTGGGCTTGGAGACTTCCTCCTTTTGTGAGTAATATTCAAATAACGGATAATGCTTCTATTAAGGGCAATGTTACTCTGGTTAGTTCACAGATCTCTGGGGTGATTGCACGGATTTATGTGCAAGATTATCAACGCGTTGAAAAGGGAATGCTGCTCTTTGAGCTCGATGATTCTCTTTTTCGCCAGCAGCTTGCACGGGCACAGGCTGTTCTCGATTCAAAAAAAGCAAAACTGGCAAGTATTGAATTACAAGCACAGCTTTTGCAGGGCGAAATTAATACAGCAGAGGTGGAATTGGCGCGTTCACGAGCATTTTCCAATGTTGTTCCAGATAGTAAAAAGTTAGGTTTTGGTGATGCGGCAAGTTCTGTTTCTCGTCCTCTTTCACAACTCTTGACAGCTCTCGAAACAAAACGCCAATTGCAAAAACAATTGGATCTTGAACGGCAAAGTTTACAGTCAGAAATTGCTGGAGCTAAGGTGAGTGTTGAGTTGGCAAAACTTAATCTCGATCATACAAAGATTTTATCTCCTCGAACAGGCTATATTGGATTAGTTGGAGCGCGGGTAGGGCAATATGTTATGCCGGGGACACAATTGGTCTCTGTTATTTCTGATGATATTTGGATTATTGCTAATTATAAGGAAACGCAACTTTCTCAGATGCGTGTGGGACAACCGGTTGTTTTTTCTGTTGATGCATTGAACAACAAAAAGTTAACAGGGCGTGTGGTTCGTTTTGCTCCTGCTACAGGCTCAGAGTTTTCATTGTTAAAGACGGATACGGCAATTGGTAATTTTATCAAAATTGCGCAACGTATTTCAGTACGGATTGCTTTAGATCCTGGGCAGGAAGGGATTGAAAAACTCATTCCTGGCATGTCCGTGGTTACTTATGTAGATACTTCGCAGCGAGTCGATTCTGGAGGATAAAATTTTGGGTTTTTTCAGTTTAATTTTTGCGTCATTTACTTATAGCAAGTGGTTGTTTACGTTAGAAGATTTCGTTTGGTTTGCTATACTACATCTTTTAAAGCTCTTAAGCTTCTTATACTTCTATACTATGGTGTAAAATAATGTTCCTTAGAATATTAAAGCGCATGCATCTTTACTCACTTCCATTTATTTTGAAATAACTCAGTAGGGGGGGATGGAGTATTGGAAGATTTGCCTGTCGTTTCTAGCAATATCATCTTTTGAGGTGTGGAAAGGAGGTTTTTCTTTTTATCTGAGTGTACTCTTTGTGTGATATTTGCAATGATGTGAGGCAGATCGTTGAAAAATCTATCTCTGATAAATGTGTTGTTATTATCAATGTGTATTGTGTGTATAATAATGATGCTAAGTTTGAAAACTGTCGCAATAATCAAGCTAAAAAACGCTTGTACATAATATTGTACTCCATGGGGACACACTATAGAGCGTATAAAATGTAGTTACCAGAGCAGATATAGCCGATGAAAGATGTGTAATGGTGTTATCTATTTGTCATTGTAAGGGACTAAATCGTTATCTATTTAGGTCAATATGCTTTCGTTTTCTGTTGCCATTTAAATACCATGATATTCATTGTGTGTTTTGATAATTTCTTGAAGAGTTCTTAAAGAACCATTTCTTTCAGTTTTATGCAGTTTGAGCACAATTTTTAAATTGTGCTCTGTTATAATTTTTATAATCAATTCTGATCAATCAGGCTAAAGACAATGCTGCCATGAATGTTTTTCTGATTTAGTCGTTTTCTTTTTGTTTTTCAGTTCCAAATATTTTACGAATATTCTCTTCTTGTATTTGCTGTAATTCTTAAAGTTTAGCTCCTCTTCTAGCTTCACTTTCGGTTTTCCGTTTTTTATCTCCAGCTTCCCATTTCATATTCGGCTTTTTTCTAACGTTCTATGGCAAATTCGTGATCAGCTATTCGTACGTTTTCACATTTTTTTGAAGTTTCTGATCATCCACATCTCATAGCCCATTCTTCGAATTATTTTTTATCTTTTTAAATTCTGCTACGCTGTAGGTTTTTTCGTAACCAGTAGAGACAAGAGCCGTGCAGAGTAGCCGTGTTGTGGTAATGACTTTGTTCATGATTTTGCTTCTTTTTTTCAGTTTAATGACTACAGAGTGGTGGGGTATAATCTTTGTGTCGTTTTCTAAATTCTTTCGCTTCACATTCTTCTTTTCCTTGTTGGGTTATTGCCGAGGCTTTCATTTGTATAACTCGTCTTCGTGAATTTGTAGGGCTGCGTAGTGCGTTTGAATGGGCTGAATTTGATCAGTATCTTTAAGACTTTTAAGTTGATCAATGAGCTGTTTTATAGTTTTTTGTTTTTCACACGCTTTTTGGTAAATAGCTTGTTCTATATTGTGTTTTGGCTTTTTGTTCATCAAAAATATCAATTGCTGCTTTTGATTTTGCGTTTTTTAATGGCTCTTTAGTATAAGAATTTTTCTTTCCTCTTTTCAGTATTTTTGCTGCTGCTGATACCTGTCAATGTTTGAAAGTGACTAAAATTAGAACGATGGAGGCCATGACTCTTTTGCTTTTTGAATGTTCTTTGAAGAGCTGCGGATGTTTTATTTAAGAAACCATGTCGTTTTTTTATTTCAGAGAGTGGATTTTTAAAATGTGCAAGCTGTTATTTTTATTGTTTAATTTGTTCTATATTTCGGCAAAATGAGTTGGAAAAAAATAGAAAAATTATTGCAAATGCGCTCGTGTGAAATTCAAAGGAAAATGCAATGATTGTTGTTGAGAAACATTTCTTTTGTCTAAAGGCATTTTTTATAAAAAGTACCTGGTAGTGAAAAGAGTGTGGGTTTTCAATATCAAAATATCCTTCCCTTTCCTCAATTAAAATGACAATCGAGGGCGTATAGAGTAAAAGTGTAAGCTTTTCCAGTATTAATTCGTTATTTTTAGTCTATATACGCAATGAAGTTTTGAGAAGTCTGGGAAATTGGGGGAAGTTTTGGATTGAATATTTGAGTTGTTATCTTATTGTCCCGTGAATATCTCTATTTGAGATGTGGTATCAGGCGTCTTTTTGATGCGTTAAGTGTATGTGTGGGGAGCACATTCGTTGTAGGGCTTGTTTGTTGCCTTTAGAAATGTTTTCCTTTGAGGGGTGGTGATGTGAATCGCATGTGTGGACAGGTTTCCGATAGACAAAAGCTGGATTATAGTCTGGTCGGATGGGAAATTTATCCTTTTGGGAGAGGGCGTAAAGTTAGGAGAAAGACGTAAAGTTGATATTTTGTAAACCATAAAATGCCCGTTTTGAGGCGGGCATTAAAAGGGAAGGTTATTGGTTGTGTTATTAATTTTTACGGATCAGTAAGAAGCTTACTAAAACGACTCCTGCTGCTAATGCGAGGGTTTTTTTAGGATTTTCTTTCGCTTTTTTCTTTAATTCTGTAGCATGTTCGTTGAGGTGATAAAGTGCGTGACGGCCTTTTTGTTTCCATGTGTTAAACAGCTCAGAAATGTTTTCAAAGCTATCATTTTGAAAACTCCAATGATTTACGGGGACCAGCTCTCTTTTTAATTGTGCTATACGTTTTTTAATTTTAGCATTTTTTCTATGGGGTGAAAATAGACACATTTATTGACTCCTTCATGTGTTAAATTGTTGCGTGACAGTTGGAATTGTGTTTGGGGTTTTGCTATAACGGCTTGAAAATTGAAAGGTTGCATTGATAATACCGCGCGTGGGTGAGATGAGAATTAAGAGTTTGAGTTTAATGAGGCATTTTTTAATGTGTCCGAGTTCATTTCGTGATGGTGTTTGTTAAGGATGTAAGGTAAAATTTTTTACAAAATGGTGTAAGATTCATTCATAAAGATGGTGGGCGATGTCTTCATTTTTTTGTTTGTTTAAAGTGTTGGGATAGCTTTTGGCACTTGAAATAGTTTATAAGGAGTTTTTATCTACATATTCTCTTGTGGCTGTAGGGAGTGGTATTGATTGATTCAATTAAGAAGATTTAAAATGAGGAAATCTTACGATATTTGGGTTTAGCATTCAAATTTGTAAAAAATAGATTATTATAAATCAATATGTTGGATTAATTTGGCGATGTCTTTCATGCATTTTAAAAATGGTGTTTTGTTAGGCGTTATCTGTTGTGTTGTAAAACACTGTTTTGTGATGACGTTGATGTAAGGTATCGGCATGCAACTAAAAATACAGTATTGTCTCTGTTTGGTTTCAGTTTCTTTTTGAATCAACCAAGTGTAGAAGTATAAACTTGAACAGAAGTAGTAGAACTTATCCGGTGCGTCTATAGAATGAATCCACCTATGAGTTGAATTGCATCAGTGTTAGTAGGTAGAACCTTTTGAGAGCAATCTGTTAAGATTGGTGGGCGGTGTAATTTTCGTCCTTTGAAGCGCGGAGGAAGTCAATGTAAGTAATAATTGATAGCGCAGGTTTTAAAAATTTGAGGAATTGATGAGTACGACCTATTTTTTATCTAAACCACTTGAGCGTCGTCGATCTGTTGGTGTTACTGTTGGTGATGTGATCATTGGGGGGCAGAGCCCGATAGTTGTACAGTCAATGACCAATACAGATACCGCTGATGTTGATGCAACTGTTGCTCAAGTAGCTGCTCTTTGGCAAGCTGGTTCACAATTGGTTCGAATTACTGTTGATCGCGATGAAGCGGCGGCTGCTGTACCAAAAATACGGGAGCGATTGGAGAGGTTAGGATTTTTTGTACCATTGGTTGGGGATTTTCATTATATTGGTCATAAGCTTTTATCTGAGCATCCTGCGTGTGCTGAGGCGCTTGCAAAATATCGCATCAATCCTGGAAATGTTGGTTTTGGCGCAAAAAAAGATCGTCAATTTGCAGAAATTATTGAGATTGCTTGTCGGTATCATAAACCTATTCGCATTGGCGTGAATTGGGGCTCTCTTGATAATGCATTGTTAACACGGCTTATGGATGAAAATGCACAGCAAGAAAATCCTTTATCGGTTGCTGAAGTGATGCGGGAAACTGTTGTGCAGTCGGCTTTGCTTTCGGCCGCTTTAGCAGAAGAGTTAGGGTTGGGACGTGATAAAATTATTCTTTCTGCTAAAGTAAGTGATGTCCAAGATCTTATTGCTGTTTATACCACCTTGGCGGCACGTTGTGATTATGCTCTTCATTTGGGATTAACGGAAGCTGGGATGGGAACAAAGGGCGTTGTTGCTTCTTCGGTGGCTTTGGGTATTTTATTACAGCAAGGGATTGGCGATACGATACGAATTTCCTTAACACCAAAACCTGGTGGTGATCGGACACGAGAAGTAAAGGTGGGGCAAGAACTTTTGCAAGTGATGGGGTTTCGGCAATTTTTGCCTGTGGTTGCGGCTTGTCCTGGTTGTGGGCGCACAACCTCAACGGTCTTTCAACAATTGGCGCAAAAAATTGAAGCAGATTTATACAAAAATATGCCTATTTGGCGTGAAAAATACCCTGGCGTTGAAAGCTTGAAGGTTGCTGTGATGGGATGTATCGTCAATGGACCGGGGGAGTCAAAGCATGCGGATATTGGAATCTCTTTGCCTGGAATGGGGGAAAGTCCTGCGGCACCTGTTTTCATTGAGGGACAAAAGGTAAAAACTTTGCGGGGTGATCACATTGCTGAAGAATTTGAAGCGCTTTTGAGTGATTATATTCATACACGCTTTGGGCAAGGTTGAGGTAAAAATCGCATAAGGCTGAAGTAAAAATGGTGTGTCGTTTTTTTTAAAACAAGCTGTCTTCAATGTGAAGAGGGTGCTGTTGTATGCTGCTTTAGCTATGGTCAATACTGTTGTTGGTTGCTTATTATTTTAGGTAAAACCAGATGATATGCCTGTTTTAGAATCAGAAGCTTATGAAGGATATTAATGAGTTTGAGTGTGTTAAGACTATTAAGCAAAACGATATGAATACTTTAAATAGATCCGTAAATGTTGTTGCTGGTTTTTTGGCTGCTCTTGAGACAGTAAAGTATTTAGCGGATTTTGACAAATATCAAATTATAGAAAAAACATTGTTTATTGCTTTTTCAGGCTTTTTCCCAGTATTTTTTGGGGTATCAAATTGATAGGATTGGAGATCTTTATAGCGGTTATAGCCCTATTTGTCGTAAAATGTAAGCTTTTATATTGATATAAAATGATGTATACGGGGACCTTTTTTTGGCGTTATTGGGGGAATGCATGACAAGTATATTAGCATTCGGGTTTTTATTTAATGGTATAAGGATTTTAACAGGCGCCTTTATTGTTTTTTATATGCTTGAAAAAGGCTTAACGCTTATTGATATAGGTGTCATTAAGTCATTTCAGGCTTTTATTATGATGGTTACCGATATTCCTCTGGGATATTTTGCTGATCGAAAAAGTTATAAAATATCGATCGTTTTGGCAGCTGCTTTTGCTGCTACATGGCTCTTTCTCATGGGATTTTCTACAAGCTTTTATGGTTTTCTTTTGGCAGAAACTTTTAATGCCTTATCGCTAACATTAATTGCTGGAGCCTATAATGCTTTACTTGTTCAATATGCAAAAGCAAAAGTGACATCCACTAAAAAAGTGCTTGGTTCCAGCTCTCAATATAATTACATCGGCATGTTTATATTCAGTTTAATCGGGGCATATTTTGCTGATTATTCTAGCCAATATATATGGTATATCGCGGCGTTTTTAATGTTGATGACAACACTATTTGGTTTGTTTTTTCTTGATAACTTGAAGGGGGAGAAAAAACCAAATAAAGCGAATTCTCTCATTTGTGAAGCTAAGGAGATGTTGTCTATTTTTATTAAAGTTCCTTATATCTCTTTATGCTTTTATTTTTCATTGATTTTTTTCAATATATTCTCGCAGTATTGGCAGTGGATATTTAAAGATCATAATATTAATGTCACTTATTTTGATCTTGGTGTGACATTTTCATTGATATTGCTCTCTCAGCTATTGGCTAGTTTTCTCTTTACAAAACTAAGTGAAAGAGTGAATTTTATTTTACTGTTGTTTCTTTCGGTTTTACTGATTTCTACAGTCGCTTTCTTTGAACCAAGAAAAGAAATGGCTGTCATTTTAGTCTGTATGATTTTTTATCTCATTAAGTATACATATCTTCGTGTAGAAGTTATCTTGCACGATAGTATTAGTGATCATTTCAGGGCTACATATGAATCTTTCTTGTCAACCGTTGGGAGATTTAGCTTATTGGTATTTTTTTACATGAGTGCGTATATGGTCAATATATTTGGCTTTTTCTCACTCGTTTATATTTTTGCTATTTATTTATTGATTTACTTGTTGGCGGTATTTTTTTTAGAAGGAACTCTCAAAAAAGTTCAGTGAAAATATTAACTTATTACGATACGTATTTTATAGGGTTTCATAGTGGGGCAAGGCTTTTATTTATTAAGGCGCATCGTTGTTTTTGCATGTTGAATGAGAAAGCTGAATAGTGTCAGTTACTCTTATTTAAAATCTATGTATGTTGAAGCAATCAAAGTCATCCGCTTGTCGTTATAAGTGGGCTTGGCATAATAATCGTTAAAAGGGAAATAAAAATGCTGCTCATGAATATTGCGCCAAGAGTTGCTGATAAGATTGGACGCTGATAAAGAAAATGATTGTGCTGGATTATATGCTTATTAAGGAATGGTGATGGAGCAGTTTTCCCATTTTCATTGGTTCCTTGCTGGTAACACTTTATCTCATTAGAGCTAATTTAAGCAGTCGGACAATTTATAGCCTGTCCTCATAAGAATTCCCTTATGATCGATTTTGATATTTTGATGATCTATTTTATTGTTGATATATTTAACGCGTTTTATTGCTGTTTTCTTTAAAATATCAATCATCTTGTTGAGATATTTTCTTACATCTTTCATTCTCATTATGGCTCATTTTTGAGTGTTCTCTCTTGATTGTGGCGTTAGCTCTGTATTTTCTGATGTTAGAAAATACTCTTAATCCAGATAGTAAACTTATCTATGGAAACTTTGAATGATAGCCCCCTCTTTGAGAGGGAATAAAACCAAGTACAGAAATATTGTTGAGTACAATTTGCTACAAATAAGCCACAAGAAAACAGCATATATTGATATATTTGATAGGAATCTGTTAAGCCGTACAAATTGTAGTTATTAAAAGGTAAAGCGGTGAAATCGTTATCCATAACGCATATTGTAACATTTATAACTCTTTTTTTTTGTATCTGTGTTGTTGGGATGTACGCGCGTAGATAGTCTAGAACAGTACGATAGACTTTACGAAAAATATATCAGTGAAAATTACGGCGCTTTTGAACATTTTCAAAAGCATGAACAAGCAAAAAAATTTGTATACAGCCATGGCTATCAGAATATCGTACCAAAGTTTGACATTATACGGCATCGTCACATACTGATTGTTTTATGTGGACGTTTTGTTAATTTATTACGCGGTGATTATAATGAGGAGATGTCATGGGCAATGCTACCCAATGTCATAAGCAGTTTGCGTAATGACTATAATTGGAGAGAAAGCGATTTTATTTGGGCTTATAATATGTCTATGAATGCTACCGACCCCATGATTGATTATGCGAAAAAATTTCTTAATTCTTCAAGTGAAAATGGCATGAGTTTCAAAACACAAATTATTGACCTTGTGTCTAGTATGAGAGCTGGTCATGATGACAATACTAAACAAATAGCGCGTTTTTGTATAGAGCTAAACACGATATATGACATGATGAAACCAAGAAGAATTTACAAATGACATTGAATGGGTAGTGAGAAAAATTCTCTCGAAGGATATTCAATGGCTATAATAGTCTTAATAATCGCGGCATTTTCTTATCCATGTTGCATGTTTGTTCATTATGGCTTCAAAAGGTGGATATATTTTCCAGCTTTTACAACAGGCATAGGTTCACTTACAATGATGCTTTTCATCTTAATAAGAAAATTGCACTTAAAGGAGGAAATTTGCACTTGGATTGAAAAAACTACTTATCACAAATTAGATTGCGCTATTATATATAATAATAAGGACTTTTTTTATCTTTCTGTTGCAATGGTCATTCTTTGTTTAATCTTATCAATTCTCTTTTTATGTGATGAATTGAATAAACGAGATAAAGAGCGTGATGAATTAAAGTTGTACAGTGACCATGATTATTATTAAATTGAAGTTATTACACACTTTTGTAAATAAAAATGTTTCTACTTTTGAAGGAACGTGCCGACACAATCATTCACTTTGCTAGCTCCTAATGTTGCGGACAGCCTTTGGCTTTTAAGACGGTTCATAAGAGGCATTTTTAGTCTTTTCTTTGATGTTTTGCCCCACGCGGCTTTTCCCGCTTGTGAGGTGCAAGCAAGTGATTTTGATTGATTTAACATACACAGATTTGAAATGAGAGAATCTTATGATATTCAGGGTTCTTATTCAAGTTGAACAACCACGAATTATCATTATAAATCAATGTGTTATATCTTTCTTGCTAAGAAAAGAGAGATCGGTAATAATACTGCTTTGGTTTTTCGTTCTATTGAAATTAGTGGTTTTATTTATCCTGTTATGCCGTAACATACTGTCATTTGAGGGGTGGTGAAGGTAGCCTGTTTGATACATTAAGTATTTTAAGAAGTGCATGGTGAATATTCTTAAGTCTGTTTATCGCGTCTTTAGTTTAAGTGAATCGCATGCGTGGAAAACGAGAGAAACCTACTCGGTAGGACACTAGACTGTTTACAGAGTAGATTAGGTTAAAAGACTTTGTTCTTTGAGGGTGGCATAAAAATCAAAATAGCCATTATGTTCATTTTTTTCTGATATTTTAAATACGAGCTTCAAAAAAATGATGCTTAAACTAAACAACGAGAACTTTTGTAAAAGTGTTTTTAGAGAGCAAGCAATACACGAGTGAATTTACAGAATGTAACCATATTTGATCTTTTACAACAAGATAGCGTGGAAAGGCATAAAAATTACGACTCTCTACTGAGGGCATCGTACTCCTAGGGTTGGCAATAAACAACAGATGACTTTGATAAGGCTACAAAGCCAATCGGCATTTTTATTGTTTTTTGCGGGTTTATAAAATGCCCTGTTTTATACTTATCCTGTTTATTTTTTGCCTTATCGTTAGAAGATTAAAGACATAAAGGAGAAAATGAGTTTTCCTCTTTCCGGTTGTTTTTTATTCGGCTTTAAAGCATCCACTGTAATATCTTTTAAAACATGGTGATTACGCATTTTCACATTTTGTTTCTTTCAGTCTTTAATGGAAGGCATTTTTTATGCAAAATAGGATACCCAGAATGCATTTGTGTTATAAATTCACACGCCTTGTTTTAATGAAATTCCTCTCAAGATTTGTCGTACCCATTTCATGATAAGGACTATAATGGAGATTAATGGTAATGTTTCTTTAAAAAGTCTATTATGCATTCAATAAATATGACGGTGTACACTATGTACAATAGGGCGGATGAAGTTTAATTTTTGCGTATTGCACTAAAGTGTGCTGCTTGTTGGAGGGGGAGTGCTTTAGCGCCAAAAGGATGTAAGAATGCTTCTGCTTTACTGATGAGTGTATCTCGCTTTTTTTGGGTTTCTTTAATGCCGTAAAGGTGAACAAAAGTGGCTTTTTGTGCCGTTTCATCTTTCCCAGCCGTTTTTCCTAGGGTTTGCGTGTTGGCGGTGACATCAAGAAGGTCATCGGTTAATTGAAAGGCTAAACCAAGATAGGTCCCAAAATCAGTAAGTTTTTCAGTTAATTCTTTAGATGCATTGCCAATGATGGCACCTGCTTGGCAAGCAAAGCTTATCAGGGCTGCTGTTTTCATGTGTTGTAGAGTGATGATGTCAGTACTTTCTTGCGGTCTTTTTTCAGCTTCAAGGTCCAGCATTTGTCCACCTAACATACCGCCAAGTCCTGCCGATTGTGCAAGAGACGTGATCAGCTTGATTCTAATATCTGTAGATAAAATACTAGCTTTATGAGCAATGATTTCAAAGGCAAATGTTAAGAGGGCATTGCCTGCTAGAATTGCTGTTGCTTCATCAAATGCTACATGGACAGTGGGTTTTCCACGCCGGAGTATATCGTTATCCATAGCGGGAAGATCATCATGAATGAGCGAATAACAATGGATACATTCTAAGGCACACGCAACATCAAGAGAATGTTCTACAGGGACATCAAAAAGTGCAGCACTTTGAATTACAAGAAAAGGACGCAAGCGTTTTCCACCGTTCAGCACACCATAGCGCATGGCTTTGATTAAATTTTTAGGGCGTGAAATTTCACCATTTTGGATTTGATCACTTAACAGGGTATCAAGCCGCTTTTCAACGGTATGTCCATGTTTTGCAAGAAGGGTGGTAAATTCGTGCATTCTTGCTTCCTTTGTTTTTACAAAAATGAAATTATGAAGTTTAAAGAGAAAGGTTGTTGCTTTTTCTTGTTTTCATAAATTGGCGTCGTTTTTTATTAAAAATCAACTTCTCTTTTTATCTGTATCTCTACTGTATGCGCAAATCCCTTTTTAAACCAAATAAAAATTGAATGAAGGGCTTATAAAAAAGCTTTCATTGGTGTATAAAATTCTTAAATTTTGCAGTGTTTTTGATATTCATTTGATTATTGTGACACCATTTTTGATAACAGGAAGGTCATTTTTGGTAAGAGGAGGATCATTTTGACATTGCCTCTTCTTTTTTATCAGTGTATAATATACTCAAATTTTATGGTGTTTTAAATGAAGCATTGTCATTTTTGACATTGCTTTTTCTGTTTTAATGGATTTGGAGTGTCTTTTTATGGCTGTACCTAAACGAAAAACCTCTCCAGCGAAGAGGGGCATGCGCCGTTCGGCTGATGCTCTGAAGGCGCCGACTTATATCGAAGATAAAAATTCTGGTGAATTACGTCGTCCTCATCACATTGATTTGAAAACGGGAATGTATCGTGGACGTTCTGTTTTAGTGGTTAAAGACTGAGCGTTTTCTTTCTTTTCCAGTGGTGAACTTCTTTTATTTCATCGATCAATGCACGCTTGGGGCGTGCATTTTCGCTTTAAGATGAATGTTGAGGTTCCCTTGCATCGTCTTCTATCGATGTGGAACAGGGAATGTATCGTGGACGTTCTGTTTTAGTGGTTAAAACTTTAGCGTTTTCTTTCTTTTCCAGAGGTCAACTTCTTTTATTTCATCGATCAATGCACGCTTGGGGCGTGCATTTTCGCTTTAAGATGAATGTTGAGGTTCCCTTG
>NZ_JBHILQ010000004.1:41332-86967 GCF_042193395.1 Bartonella sp. TT29SHDZB | reverse complement strand
CGATGTGGAACAGGGAATGTATCGTGGACGTTCTGTTTTAGTGGTTAAAACTTTAGCGTTTTCTTTCTTTTCCAGAGATCAACTTCTTTTATTTCATTAGTGAATGCATTGGGTAAGATGCGTTTTTCACTTTTTCTTGAGAACATGTGTGGGATAAAGTTTTGCTGTAAAGAAATGATTCTATTGTGGGAGATGATTTTCTTGTTTTCTTGAGAGGCTATAAAGGGCTACTTGTATCAGTGTCTTTTATGATGACTTCGTTAAGAGCTTGGGTATTGATATAAGTTAGCTCAGTAATAGAATCATTTTGTATCGCACTTAATCTTTATTGATTATAGAGAGAATCCTATTAGACCGTAAAATATCGTCGTTTAAGGTGGTTGATCCATGTAAGGCTTTAAGCATACCGGTGTTTTTTATGAGAATATTTAAGGCAATGGTTTGTCTATAGGCTTATATTGTGACATGTGATTCTCCTTAAAAAAATAGAGATCGACATCACATTGATTTATAAAGATCATTTGTTGTTTTGCGCCTTGAATGGAAGGTCTATCGTAGGATTTTCTCATTTCAAATTTCTCTCATGTTGAATCAATGACAATCACTTGCTTTTCGGTCACACGTGGGGCTGGCATGTGGGTGAAAACTCTATAAAAAAGGAAAAATGTTTATAATGAATATTTTCAAATGTAAGAATTGTTGTAACATTGGGGTTAAATGTATGCTGATGCCAGCGCGCTTTCTTATGAGCAGAAAAGAGAAAACCGTTACAAGACAGAAGGTGTACACATTCAATGATCTTTAGTGCTTTTTATGATAAAGGTGCATGAGACTTTTCTATGAATATCACGCTGTCTTTTCATATTTTTGAACTAAGAATTGTCCATATATTTTTCTTATTTTTGTGAATATAAGGGATTTGTTGCGAACAGCTTGTAAAAATAAGTAAACTTAAAACCAAATGTGTTGTGTATGGGGATGAGCAAAGTATTTTATCAAAGTCGGTATGACTTTCCAGTTCATAGCTGGTTTATGAATGATTTTATGGTGGTGCTTATCTAAGTTTATGATTTTTTTTGTTATCTGCTCATCACTAGATAACATATTGATTTATACATATAATTTACTTTTTTCATATTGAATTAGAACCCCGAATAACGTAAGATTCACTCATTTCAAATCTCTCTATCTAAAATTAATCAACACCACTCGTTTGCACGTCACAAGCGGGATGAGTGTGTGGATAAAGTTTGTATAAGAAAGGACTAGAAATGGCTCTTATGAATTGTCTCAAGAGCCAAGGGCTGTCGCACAACACCCACGAGCTGACAAATATAACGATGGTGCCGGCTTGCTTCTTCATCAGCGTAAAAATGGGGGTGCTTAATGGACTTAACGTTATACCATTCCGGGGGCTGCGAAATGGGCTTGGGTGCCTTGAGAGATGTTTCTTTAAAACAAACTCCGTGAATTGGCAACTGGGTGGTGGGCTGTTTTACGTGAGGGGCGTGATCCCATTAAAGAACGTGAGAAACAAAAGCGTGAGGCAATGCGCAATCTCCATTATTTAAAAGATATTGCTTTAGATAGCGTAAAACTGAATTAAAAAGAGATGGTAAAACTTGTGATTGGTTTTCACCCTTACGCCTTTATATTCTCCCCAAATTAGGTTGTCTGCCCGTTTCAGAGATTACGCAAACAGAGATACGCAATACCCTTGCCTCTATTTGGCATGCAAAAGCTGCAACAGCAGATAAAGCACTGAAGCGTCTTAATCTTTGTCTCAAACATGCGGTTGCTTTGGGTTTGGATGTTGATTTACAAGCAACGATAAAAGCATGCGCGCTCTTAAGGCAAACAACGTCATAAAACCACTCATAGACCAGCCATGGATTGGAAAGATGTTCCTGCTTTTTATCAGTTACTCTGTAAAATACAAAACATAACACAACTGGCTTTGCGTTTGCTTATCCTGACAGGCGTTCGTACTAATCCTTTGCGTCATATTCGTGAAGATCAGATTGAAGATGATATATGGACAATTCCTGCTGAGAATATCCAATCTTTAGCGGTTTGTTTGAAACAGAGATTGAGACTTTTAAGAGTTCTATGAATCATTCTAGATTTTATGTGTCCGATTAGAGTAAGAATATTGCGTATATCTCGTAATCTCTGAAATGAGAAATCTCATTTGGGAAAAATATGAAATTGAAAGGGCAATGCTAACGTTCATTTTTATTGTTATTTTTTAAGTTAGCTTTACTGCTTTCAAAAGTATTTGGCATGCCTTTTACAGAATGGAGATGATGGTTTTAGTTCATGCTTTTTTTATCGCGTTCTTTAATGGGGGAATGCTTCTCATGCAAAATAGAGCGCCCACGACAAAATATGCTTATGTTGTACCGTCACGCGTTTTTTTAAAAGGAATATTTTTCAATATTTGTGGCATCCATTTTATGACGGTATTTTTGAATGTTACGATGGTTTTGTAGAAGGGTAAATGGTAAAGTCTCGGGTGTAGTGTATAAACGGCACTATGATCTTTACGCTTAATGAAAAAGCAAGCCAGCAGCCTTACACATTTTGCCAGATTCCAATGTTGGTATATCCTTTGGTGCTTGAGATGGTTCTACTAGCTCTTTTTGTACAGTTTTTACCCACAGATCAGCTCCGCTTGTGATTGACAAACAAGTAATTTGATTAATTTCAACATGAGAGCAATTTGAAATGAGAAATCTTACCATATTCAAGATTCTAATTTAATATGAATATGCTAGATTATGATGATTAATCAGTTTGTTATTTATGAAGAAAGAAAATGAGGAGGAGGAATTTGTCGAAAAGTTAGATTGTTTATAGATTGGCGTTGGTTAAGAAATTTTGTCCTTAAGGGCAGAGAGGATGTTAAAAAATAAAACCAGCAAAAAGCTGGTTTTACCGAAATATTATTATGATGATGAAAGAGTGTATTATGCAGCGTAGACAGCTTTGCTGTTTTCATCTGTTTCTTCTCTCTCAGTTTTAAACTCGCGTTCCGGCTTGTTGGAGAGATGCATCTCTATGAGATTGATAGCTTCTGTTTCAGAAAGACTATTAATAACTGCAATTTCGCGGGCCATTCTTTCAAGAGCAGCTGTATAAAGTTGGCGCTCAGAGTAAGATTGTTCAGGTTGTAGATTAGAGCGGAAAAGATCACGGACCACTTCGGCGATACAAATAAGATCTCCTGAGTTGATTTTAGCATCATATTCTTGTGCACGACGTGACCACATGGTCCGTTTAACGCGTGCTTTTCCGCGTAAAACTTTTAAGGCACGTTCGACAGAGTCACTAGCAGATAATTTACGCATTCCAACGGAAAGGGCTTTTGCAATGGGGACTTTGACATCCATCTTATCTTTTGCGAAATGAATGACAAAAAGTTTTAATTTATGTCCTGCAACCTCTTGATCTTCAATCGCTATAATTTGTCCTACTCCATGCGTAGGGTAGACGATATATTCAGAGGTTGCGAATTCTTTGGTCTTGGAAGACGTTCCATGTTGGGATGCCATATTTTAGTTTACTCCCTTATGATCAACAAATGTATCGGAAAACAGGTTATAAACCTGAGGGTTGAGTTTTCTTTAACCAAGTATATTGTACCAATTAAGTGAGCATAAAAGTCGAGTACTTTTAAATCCAAAAAAAAATACATCGCTTTACTATAACAAGCAAAGAAAAATACTTAGAAAGATGATCATGTTAAAATAACACTAACATCAAACTTCCAAAGAATCAATCATTTCGCTTAAGGATTTTTTATTTTTACAAGAGAAGTCTTTCAATCGTTGAAGGAGGAGGGTGGGCACTGTATCATTACTCTTCGCCACTTCCTGGATTTTCTGAAAAATACTTTTCTAATTTATTTGGAATGCCATCCATTTCTTCTGCTTGAGGAAGAGGATCTTTTCGAGTGGTTAGATTAGGCCATTTGTTTGCATAATGAAGATTAAGTTCTAACCACTTTTCTAATCCTGGTTCTGTATCAGGTAAAATCGCCTCTGCTGGGCATTCTGGCACACAAACACCACAATCGATGCATTCATCGGGGTGAATAACAAGCATATTTTCCCCTTCATAAAAACAATCAACTGGGCAGACTTCAACGCAATCCGTATATTTGCAGTGAATGCAGTTGTCGGTTACTACGTGGGTCAAGATCAAACTCCATTTGTTACTTTAATTCTCTTTAGAGGAAAGTGGGTGCGTGTTTTTATGATTGGTGAGTTGATCGCGTAGTACAGCTAGTTTCGCAAAAGGTGAATCAGGATTAAGGCGCTTTTCTTTTTGAAAAGGCTTATGATTTGCATGTTTTCCTTGGGATTTGTGGAACTTATGAGAGCGTTTTGCTTGTGATAGTGCTTCTTGAGGGGAATTTTCATTTGTGTGTTCCGCTTTTTTTACAGCGTTCTTCGATTTATTTTGCCACTTATTTCCTAATTTATCACGTTTTTTTTGTGCTTGGTGGTGAAATTGGTGCCTATAATGCCATAATAAAATAACTTTATCTTCTTCTGTAGAGCGAGGGGATTTGGCAAAATTCCCAACAGGTTCAGCTGCTGGTAAACGATTGGTTTTATGGAGATGTTTTTCAATACCAGAGGATAAAGTGTTTGGGTATGAGGTAGTTTTTTCTTCTCGTGTTGTTTCTAAATCGCTTATTGTTTGCCATTGACTTCCAACGCATTCTGCTGCAGGAACATCTTGCATTGCCCCATTGACAGGGGAAGAGGCTTGGTGTGCAAAGAGATTTTGTTCAAAAACACTATTGCTTATGCTGTACGATTGATAACCAAGTCCTTTGAGGATTTCTTCCATATCGTTTCCATTGGCCCCAAGAATGGACATCATGGCTGGTGTAACAAAAAAACTTTTGCCATCATAGGCTCCATCGGGCTTAGGATCACTTCCTTGTTTCCAATGAAGTGCGGGGCGGATGAGATTGGCAAGACGTTCTAAAATATCAATCCGTACAGCACGTTGTCCTAAGATTCGGTAGCCGGCTAATTGATAAAATTGGCGGTTATAGGTAGGGTCAACAATCAAAGAGGTTCGACCAGCAGATAATGCTGAAAAAATTTCACCAAAACCAGTTTGATCTTGTCCCGCATTTTGAAGAGTCCACAGGAGAGTAATGGCTTGAACTGGAGCTGGTTTAAGCATTCCGGCAACATAGATGTGAAAAGCGCCAAAACGCACACCTAGACGCCGAAGCACGGCACGCGATTCTTGCGCAAGACCTTTGACAATGTCTAAGACTTCGCGGCGGGGTAAAATCCCTAAAGAGTTAAAAAGTTGTAAAGCAAGACTGTTTGTTGAATCCGTTAAATTATCAGCATTGCGCAAATCAAACAGGGGTTTTAAAGTCGTTTCAAAATGAAAGGTGACAAAGCGTTCTAATCGCTTCACAACGTTATTGCGGGATTCTCCCGTGAGTTGTTCATCTGCTAAAACAATCAGTTTGGGTTTGAAAAAATCTTCTGTTGCTACAAGTTGTCCTACAGGTTGACCAATCCAGCGCACAATTCCATCAGAACTGAGGGTAAAATCTCCATTTGCACAAGAACAAAAACGGGTCGCGCGTTTGGAAAAAGCAAGAATCAAATTCTCATTATCTGTTGAAATTTGCTTCTCAGCTATTTGATCGGTACTGTTTTTGTTGGCATAAAAACGAAAACCTTCAAATTTACCCCTTCCGTGTTTTTCAATGAGAATATCATCTTGAAGAATCTCATTCTGTTGAACAATCTTGCTATCCATGATCATTTTCTTTCTCAGTGTGACACTGGTCAAAAGCTTTTTGCGACAATTTCATAATGGTGCTCTTTCTTTAACACGTTTGTTACATTTGCTTCAATCACTCTTGTCATTTTTTGCTGTTTCTTTGCGCCTTAAAAACTTGAATGATTCTTTTTTTATTCAGTTTTCATTCAGTTTGGATGCTTTATATTTGCAAGTTACACTTATTAGTTGTATTGTAAAGCTGAAAGCATAAATAAATTCTTCAATTTAAAAGGAAACGGAACCGGTTATCAAAAAACAGCATTTGTTTTGCATGATCACTTTTTTTTGCTGTTTTGTCATGAAAAGTGAAGAGAAAGTTTTTTCAAATATTTCATAGGCTAAAAGGCATAGTGTAAAGGCATTTTACAGGTGAAATTGTGTCTTGTGACAAGAAGTTTTACCATGACAGTAAAAAAAACAATTGCGATTATAAATTTACACGTTAAAGTAGTGGATACAGAAGTTAACAACTTTTGCGTTCTTTTTAAGCGAAGAACAATGATGTCGTTGCCAAATCAATTTTGATAATTTTAATCGCAAGGGGTTATTATGGGTAATCTTTCAAATGCTGTTTATAAAAGCAGCAAAAATTATAGCGATGCAGACAAAAGCTTAGGACGTAATATGATGCGTTCTGCTATGCAAGCACCTTATCTTGAACGACAAAAAGAGCATGATTTGGCTCTGCGGTGGAAAGACAAACGTGATGATGATGCCATGCATCAAATTGCAGCGGCTCATATGCGTTTAGTGATTGCTATTGCTAATCGCTTTAAACGTTTCAAAATGCCATTGGGGGATTTGGTACAAGAAGGGTATGTGGGACTATTGGAAGCTGCTGCACGTTTTGAACCTGATCGGGAAGTGCGTTTCTCAACGTATGCAACGTGGTGGATACGCGCTTCTATTCAAGATTATATTTTGCGAAATTGGTCAATTGTTCGAGGGGGAACCAGTTCTTCGCAAAAAGCACTTTTCTTTAATCTGCGGCGTTTGCGAGCAAAACTAGTGCAAGATGATAGTGCTTTGTCAAAACAGGATATTTTTCGCACAATTGCTGAAAAACTCGGTGTTTCTGTGCGTGATGTTGAAACAATGGATTTTCGTTTTTCCAGTTCTGATAATTCCTTGAGCGTTTCTGTTTCTGAAAACAGCGATAATCCCATTGCTAAAATGGATGTGTTGGTGGATGATAGTCCTCTTCCTGATGCTTTAATTGAGCAAGTGATTGATGGTCAACGGCGTACACAATGGCTTTACGATGCGTTGCAAATTCTCAACGAACGGGAATTGGAAATTATTCGCTTTCGTCGCTTAAATGAAGAGGGGGCGACTCTAGAAGTGCTCGGTGAAAAGTTAGGAATCTCGAAAGAGCGCGTGCGTCAAATTGAAGCTAGGGCTTTGCAAAAATTGCGTTCTGCTCTCCTTACGGTTCATTCAGAAGACGCTTACGATATATAAGCAGTGAAATGCTTTGGGGGGGGGGAGGAAAGAGAATGTATTAAGTGGGGGCATATGAGAATATGATAAAGTCAGTTTTAGGGGGTATTCATATTTGTTTAGGAATATGCCTCCTTGGGGGCGCTACTGATAAACAGAGGAAGATAGGGGGCAGAGTTAGTTGGAGGAAATATGTATCACACGGAGGCCTATAAAGGCATGATGAAGTTGGATTTTAAAGTGTTCCTCTTTATTTTCGAATATGCTTTAAGGGGGAGGGCGTGATACAGATAGAAAAGAATTAAAACTGTAATAGATGGGAAGAAAGGCTTATTCTGTAATAATTTTCACTTTTGCACCTGCGGGTAAAGTTTGCGTTGGTGAGAGGGCGTTGAGAATGCGGAAGAGTTTTTCTTTATATGGTGTGTATTGCATTTTATCTGCAAGATTTGCAACGGTTTCTCCTTGTTTAACACGGACAACACGGATTTTTAAGGGCTGCAATTTTTTTAACTGTGAAGATGAAAGAGAATGAAAGCTTTGTAGCGTTTTTTGGGCAACCTCTGCAAAATTTCGAGAATTATGTGGGGCGGCCGTCAAAAAACGAAAGATGTGGTTGTTGAATGGAATGACAACTACATCAAATTGCCATTGATCATTGGTAGCATGGGCCCGTGCTCCAAGTAAACTTTGGCTTTGGGATTCTTGGCGCATAAATTCTTGATTGGGGAGCCCTTGAATTGTGATGGGGCGGATAGATGATTGGTCTAGCCCGATAATCCAGCCGCTTTTCAAATAATCACTCGCAGATATTTCAGAAGAATGTGGAATAGCGTCAAAACGAATCGCAATTTTATCTGGTCCACTGGCCCAAACAGTGTGTGCTGAATGTTCTATTGTAAAATTGTTTGGAACAGAAAAAGCTATGCGCAATTGTGGGTGAATAAATTGGTTGCCTCGGACAAAACCTGTATAAAAGCCTCCTCCAAAAATTATGCCATCAATGCTTTTGAGAAAAGAATCATGATCGGATATTTTACTATTCTCTTTACTGATTTTACGCGCTTTTTCTATCGCAAGCCGAATGCGTTGAGGGGTGGTTGGGTGAGAGGCTAAAAAATCTAGAGAGGCATTGGTGCCAGAGATATTACGAAAAGCACTATAGGCTTCCATTGTTTGAAGAAAGCGTGGTGAAGCAAATGGATCATATCCTGATTGTTGGAGCATTTCGAGTGCAAGAGAATCAGCTTCCAGCTCTTGATTTCGGGAAAATTGCGCGAGTTGTTGCTTGTTTTGCATAGGGTTATGAAGTTTTTTGCCAATAGAAGAAAGAAGACGTGAAGACATGTGATTGGTCATCTTTAATTGGGCTTCTTTTTGCAGGCGTAAAATGCCATGATTGGCTCTGATATGTGCTATCTCATGGGCTAAAATGGCTGCAACTTCTGAAGAATCATTGGCTAATGCCAGCATACCACGAGTGATGTAGATCGAGCCGTTGGGGAGAGCAAATGCGTTAACAGTTTCTGAGTTTAAAATTGTGACAGAATAGCTTTGATGAGAACTATGTGATGCAACTGCCAGTTTACGGACAATCTTTGCTAAAAGGTGTTCAAGTTTTGCATCATGATAAGCGCCACCATACATTTGCAAAATACGTGGGTGTTGCAGAGCGCTTAATGTGACATAGATATTGTGGTTGTTGGTACGTTTGATCGTTTTAGAAGAAGTGGAAGAAAGCCTTTCATTTTGAGAAAAGGGTGTATGACAAGCGGAAAGGAGAAACGTTAAACTTATGAAAGTTGCTTTATACAAGCACGAGCGAAAAAGAAAATTGCGGTGAAAAATAGGGTGTATTGGATCACGATGCACGTTGTTTCTGCAGTGTAATTTGGCAAATTTCATTTGTATCTTTGTATCGTGTGTTTGTTGTAAGATAAGCTTTAGGGATAAAGATATATCACGGTTATTGTTTATAAAAAAAGGCTCTTATTTATAAAAAGGGTGCTTTAGATTTATAAAAAGGGTGCTTTAGAGAAGAAATTTTGTGAAAGGCAAAGTATGGCATGACAACATTTACGATATTGTTAAATGGCGATGTTTGTATCACTGATCGTTTGCTTAATCAAATTCAAAACAGTCGGGTGATTGCTGCGGATGGTGGTATGCGTCATGCGGCAACGCTTAATGTAACGCCTGAGTTGTGGTTAGGAGATTTTGATTCATCAGATGAGAATTTAATCCGCCAATATAGTCATGTTCCGCGTGAAGTTTTTCCCTCTGATAAAGATATGACAGATAGTGCTCTGGCATGTGAAAGAGCGCTGCAAAAGGGTGCTAAAAAGCTTATTTTATGCGGTGCTTTGGGAGGGGAGCGAAGTGATCATAGCCTTTCTCATATGACGCAAGCGTTGATGATGGCTGAAAGGGGTATTTCAGTGTTGTTGACAAGCGGTTTGGAAGAAGGTTGGCCGGTTTTGTCAAAACCTTGTTCATATGATTTGCCTAAAGGGTGTTTGTTTAGTCTTATCGGTTTTTCTGATTTAAAAAGTTTAACGCTTAAGGGAGTAAAATGGCCAATTTGTGATAAAAATGTGTCATTTGGCTCTTCTTTAACACTTTCTAACCGTATTTGTGGAACCTTTTCTTGCCATTTAGGTTCTGGAAAAGCTATATTGCTAGTGTCTGTACCTATTCCATAAAGCTCTTCCAATATATTTTGAATAAGGCAGGGGGGGGCCTAGTGATGAAGTGCCGACATAAACGATATATGTATTGATCTTGAGAAGGAAAGGTTTTGATATGTTAAAATCAATTTTTAAAGTGGCCGTTGTTGCAGCCATTGGTTTCAGTTCAGTCGCTTGTACTACAAATGATGAACGCGTTGCACGTTACGGCGTAGGAGGAGCAGCAATCGGTGCTTTGGCTGGAACTGCTATTGCTGGAAGTACGCCTGGAGCAGCACTTACCGGTGCAGCATTTGGTGCTTTGGCTGGAACAGTAACAGGTGCAGCTGCAAATCAAAGAAAACAACAAAGACAGGCATCACAATTGTGCACGTATCGTGGTCGTAGAGGGCATGTTTACCAAGCACCTTGTAGACAAAGAGTTCCAGTACGGCAATTGTGTGCTTACCGTGATGCAAGAGGGGTGATGTATCAAGCACCTTGTCCGCGCCGCGTTCGTTAATGGCGGTGCCGCTTCTGCGGCTTGACCGCATTTTCTTAAATTTTGGAAAAACGCCTTTGCTCAATCAAGCTTCTTTATCGGTTGAGCAGGGGGCGCGTATTGCGTTGGTTGGCCGTAATGGTTGTGGAAAATCAACCTTATTAAAAATTGCCGCAGGAATATTAGAGCCTCATGGTGGCGAAATTTTTCGCCACCCGCGAGTAACAATCCGTTATGTCTCACAAAATCCGGATTGTTCAGGATTTGAAGATATTAACGCTTATATGGAAGCAGGGCTGGACGATACATCTGATGTCCAGTGGATCAATACGCTTCGCACAAATTTAGGGTTTTCTGGGGCGGAAAAATTGGAAACGCTTTCGGGAGGCGAAAAGCGGCGTGTTTCACTGTTACGGGCCATTGCTGCAAAACCCGATATTTTGTTCTTAGATGAACCAACCAATCATCTTGATTTACCAACCATTGAATGGCTGGAAGCTGTTTTGGCTTCTTTGCGTTCAGCGATTGTGGTGATTTCCCATGATCGGCGATTTTTAGAAAATGTTACGCGGTCAACGGTATGGCTTGATCGTGGCACAACCAAAAGACTGGAAAAGCGTTTTTCTGAGTTTGAAAATTGGCGTGATAAAGCACTGGAAGAAGAAGCCATCGAACAGCATAAATTGGGGCGCCAAATTGCTCGTGAAGAGCAATGGTTGCGTTATGGCGTGAGCGCACGGCGTAAGCGTAATGTACGGCGCTTAGGCGAATTAAAAGACTTAAGACAGCGTCATCAAACCTATAAAGGGCAGCCGGGAAATGCACTTTTGACAGCAGCGAAAAGTCATGATTCTGGGCAATTGGTGCTTGAAGCAAAGAAAATTTCAAAATCCTATGGTGATCGCATTATCGTGAAAGATTTCTCTTTGCGCATTCAGCGGGGTGATCGAATCGGGTTGGTAGGACCCAATGGTATCGGAAAGACAACGCTCCTTTCTGCATTAATTGGGCAAGAAGCCGTGGATAGTGGAACGGTGAGGCATGGCTATAACCTCTCCATGGCATTGCTTGATCAGCAACGTATTTTAAATGAAGAAGAAACTTTAGCGCATTATTTAACGGGAGGAAGAGGTGATACTCTTGTGATCAATGGGCTGGAGCGGCATGTGGTTTCTTATATGAAAGACTTTTTATTTTCACCGGAACAAGCACGCACTCCCCTTAAAGAATTTTCTGGGGGAGAAAGAGCACGCCTCATGCTTGCACGTCTTCTTTCTCGTCCTGCAAACTTTTTGATTCTTGATGAACCGACCAATGATTTGGATATGGAAACTTTGGATTTGTTGCAAGAATTTATTGCTGATTTTGCGGGGACAGTATTGTTGGTCAGCCATGACAGAGACTTTTTAGATCGTACTGTAACGCATATGTTGGCACCTCAAGGTGATGGTCATTGGGTTTTGTATGCGGGCGGCTATAGTGATATGATGGCGCAAAACCAGCATGCTCTTCGCTTACAACGCAAAAGAACAGAATTATCGCAACGTAAAGCACCTTCAAAAGCTCATACGGGAGAGCTTTCAAAGCAGGACACATCAACAGATGATCGCTTGATAGGGCGGGAGAAAAAAACACGAGATAAATTGTCTTATAAGCAGGTTTATGCATTAGAAAAATTGCCTGAAGAAATTGCTGTTTTGCAGGACGAAATCAAAAAAATTGAGCAAGAACTCTCTGATCCAGCCCTTTATCGCAGTGATAAAGAGCGTTTTGAGCGTTTATCAACAGCGTTGGAAAAAAAGAAAAATACTTGCACACAAAAAGAAGAAGAATGGTTAGAGCTTGAAATTTTACGCGAAGAAATGGAAGCGCGTTCACGGTAATGTTTCAGATATTAAGATCTAAGCATTTTAATTCGTATTGCATCATCGCTTTTCTTTGATTTGTTACAAGAGTTTGTGGCTGATTTAGCGCGAACAGTGTTGTTGACGGGTTATGGCAGAGACTTTTTAGATCGCACTGTAACATATAGCACCTCAAGGTGATGGTCATTGGAATTTGTATACGGGGGTAGTGATATGGTAGCGCAAAACAAGCATGCTCTGAGCTTACAAGGCAAAGAAACAAAACTATCTTTGCCGTGAGTTTTTTCAAAATTTCGTATATGGAAATATGCCAGTTCCATTGCATATTTTGCTCGCTCTTAGTGTTGCTATAGCGCCCCTTGGAATTTGAGAGCATTCATAAGAAACATGCCCTTGTCTTTACCTTATGCTTTAAACATACCACCCCCGCTTATGATGGAAAAGCAAATGATCCTCATTGATTCTAACGTAAGAAGTGTTGTGATGAGGAAAGCTTACTGTATTTGATGTTATAATTTAAGTTTAAAAATGATGATTTTCTAGGATAAATCAACGTGTTATTGTAACATTTCTAGGAGGAGGAAATGATGGCAATTAAAACAAAGCGAACAATTTCCACATTGATCGGTTTAGAAGATGCAGCTGAGCTGTCTTCTTATTACCTCCGTAATGCAAATCATCTGCGTCCTTTTGAACCTGTTAGATCTGATGGTTATCACAGCCTAACAGCTTGGGAAACACGAGCCAATGCATTTGCTTGTGAAAGCGTACAAGGACAAGCATACCGATATGCTGTACGATTAAAAAATGAAAATACAATTATCGGTGTTGTTAACTTTACAAATGTGGTTCGGGGTGTTTTTCAAGCCTGTCATCTTGGTTTTTCTCTTGATGAAAAACAACAAGGAAAAGGTCTTATGTTTGAGAGTTTATCGGCTCTAATACGCCATATCTTTCATGTTTATCATCTACATAGAGTGATGGCAAATTATAGACCTGAGAACATAAAAAGCGAACGTTTATTAAAACGCCTTCATTTTGAAAAAGAAGGCTATGCCAAAGACTATTTGATGATTTCTGGAAAATGGAAAGATCACATTCTAACCTCTCGAATCAATGATCTTTATGAGTCCGTTAATAGATTCGAATAAAGTTTTGTTAAGGGTCTTTTTATCAAATGTGTAAATATGCTGAATTTTTCCCTATCCTAAAAGACTAAGATCTTTAACCACCTCTTCTTTTGTAAACAGTTCAGATTCTCGTTTAGCGGATTTCAACTGCTGACTATTTTCATATGTTTCTTTTCGTAGATAAGAAATTGATTTATCATCATAACTCATTTTTTTAATTTGAAGAGAGTCCTCAATATCGGAAGACTTTCTCACTTCAAATTTATTGATGTTTAATCATAAAAACACCTCTCTTGCACATCACAAACTGAGTTGGCATAGATTGGCATACAAGTGAGGGTTTATGTGGATAAACAATGATTGAAGAATAAGAATAAAAATTCTCTGTATAAATCCTTTTAAATGTGAGGGCTGTTGCAATATTGTGTATTCTGTGACCGATAGTCTCGTTACAAGTTACACAAACTGCTTATTATTGGGTAAAATTTTATACATTCATTTGTTTTTTGCCATTTGTTTTTTGCATTTTCTTTTCTTAAAAAAATTTCCAACGTTATCAATGGTTTTAATTCATACCAAGCGCATTTTTATAAAGCTCAATGATTGCTTCTTCTTCCATTCGTTCATGTTCTTCTTTTTTACGCAGCCGTATAATGCTTCGAACAGCTTTACTATCGAAACCAGAGCCTTTAAGTTCAGTGTAAACGTCTTTAATATCATCAGAAATGGTTTTTTTCTCTTCTTCTAGTCGTTCAATACGTTCGATAAAAGAGCGTAATTGGTTTACGGATATAGCGTGTGTTTGATCGGTTACTGTATCGTTCATTGTATTTTTCTCCAAGTTATATATTTTAAGTTGTTTTTCGACGACGAATTTATGTTAAAAAGCTTGAAAATAAAAAGTAAATCAAGCTACACAGCTTTTTTACAAATTGACTTTAAATATTTTGTAAAATTTTTAAGATATATGCATTGATAAAAGGGCTATAAAAAGAAAAATATAAAAATATACGTTTTAGATTTGAAAAGCTTTAAAAAAAAGAAATGTGTAATTTGTTTTGAGAATTTGGCATTATAGAGGAAGTTTTGTGATTTTAAAAAAGCGATATTGGGTGTTTCAGAAAGGATTAAAAGTTTTTCTCTTGAGCATTTTGCTCTTGTTTCCCTTTGTTGTTTTTGCAAAAGCTGACTTTAGAGTTTGTAATACAACCCAGCAGTCTGTAGGGGTTGCTCTTGGATATCGTACATTTTCAGGATGGGTGAGCGAAGGCTGGTGGACGGTACCAGTGACGGAGTGTAAAACTTTAATTGAGGGGCCTCTTGCTTCACGGTTTTATTATTTTTATGCGGAAGGGGCACAAAAAAAAGGGAACTGGGCAGGCTCTGTGACCATGTGTGTGCAAGATAGCCAATTTACTATTCAAGGGGTTCATGATTGTTTCCCTCGAGGATATCAAAAGGCTGAATTTAAAGAGATCGATACCGGAAATCAAACCAGTTGGATGGTACAGTTGACGGATGAGTCTTTGTTAAACAATTCAGTTATACCTTCTCTTTCAGGAAATTCTCCACCGTGAAACGTGCACGTAAAGTAAAAATTATTGCAACTCTTGGTCCTTCTTCTTTTTCTCGTTTGATGATTGAGAAGCTTTTTAGGGCAGGAGCAGACGTTTTTCGTCTTAATATGAGCCATACTGATCGTGATATGCTGGGTGATTTGGTCAAGTCTATACGAGAAGTTGAAAAAACAGTTCGACGCCCCATTGGTATTTTAGTGGATCTTCAGGGGCCAAAACTGCGTGTGGGGCGTTTTGCTAAGGGGCAAGAAGATTTGCGTGTTGGGCAAAGCTTTACATTAGATAATCGCGATGTTCTTGGTGATGCACAGCGTGTTTTTTTTCCTCATGAGGATGTATTTGCGGCTGTTAAACCAGGGGACCGGTTGTTGATTGATGATGGAAGGGTGGAACTGCGCGCGCAAGTATGTGATGATCACTTTGTTCAGTGCCGCGTGGTTTCTGGTACCCGTATTTCTGATCGAAAAGGTGTGAGTTTTCCCGATACAATTTTGCCTTTTGATTCGATGACCTTAAAAGATAAGGAGGATCTTCAGGCTCTGTTACAGCACCCTGTTGATTGGGTTGCGCTTTCTTTTATTCAATGTCCAGAAGATATTATAGCGGTGCGTCAGTTGACGAAAAACAAGGTGTCTTTGATGGCTAAAATCGAAAAGCCTCAAGCCTTGGAGCATATAGAGAAGATTATTGAAATTTCCGATGGGATTATGATTGCACGGGGTGATCTCGGTGTGGAAATACCTCTGGAAAGGATTCCTGCACTTCAGATGGAGTTGATAAAAGCTTGTCGTTTAGCTGGAAAACCGGTTGTGGTGGCAACACAAATGCTCGAATCAATGATCACATCTCCTGTTCCCACACGCGCAGAAGTCTCAGATGTTGCTACAGCCGTTTATGCAGGAGCGGATTCGGTGATGTTGTCTGCTGAATCTGCTTCTGGTCGTTATCCTGAAGAAGCTGTGCTTATGATGGACCGAATCGCGCGGCAAATTGAGCAAGATCACACTTATGCCGCTCAGGTTGGGGCACAACATCCTGCACCAGAATCAACTGGAACGGATGCGATTTCTCTTGCTGCGCGTCAGATTGCTGAAACACTTGCGCTATCCGCTATCGTTGCTTATACGGCTTCAGGAACAACGGGGGTGCGCGCCTCTCGTGAACGCCCTAATAGACCAATTATTGCTTTATCGCCCATTGTGGAAACAGCACGGCGTTTGGCTTTAGTTTGGGGGCTTCATTGTGTGGTCACGCAAGATGCACGGAGTTTAGAGGATATGGTTGATCGAGCAGCAGCTATTGCATTTCAGGAAGGTTTTTGCCAAGAAGGGGATCGTTTCCTTGTGACTGCCGGCGTTCCTCTTGGAACGCCTGGTGCGACAAACCTCTTACGTATTGCTTCTGTCTCTCAAGATGGAACGAAGGGGATTTAATCCGCTTAGAGACAACAGGCGCGTGTCTCTCGTGAACGCCCTAATAGACCCATTATTGCTTTATCGCCCATTGTGGAAACAGCACGGCGTTTGGACATCAGGTTTTGGGAGCGGGATGTGGTGATGTTGTTTGTTAAATCTGCTTCTGGTCGTTATCTTGAAGAAGTTGTGTTTATGGTGCGGCGTTTATGGGAGATTTCTATACCTTTTATCTCATTTTTAGGCATATTGTGAATCGCTTTATTGAGGTTTATACGAGCGAGATGTTCATTTTTCTGCCTTTTGAATGAGAGCCTTGAAATTTTTCCCATTTTAAACTTTTGCAAACAGAATTGAATAAAATTAGAATTATGTGCCTAAAAAGTCATGCTGGTATGTTATGAGAAAAAGTGTTAGGTGAATGTGTTTTGAAAATATGCTTTGTCGGATCATTTGCAACATATTGATTTATAATGATAATATAGCATTGTTCAATTTGAATTAGAACCCCAATATCGTAAGATTCTCTCATTTGAAACTTGTTCATGTTGAGTCAATGATAACTCTTCACTTGCACGTCATAAATGGGTGGGCAATAGCGGGTGTGCCTTGCGGGTAAAACTGTACCAATTATGAATCGTTTTAGTGCCAAGGACTGTCGCAACAATGAGGGCTGGTAAAGTGTATGATGGTGCTGGTTTCCACTTTCATAGGTGTGGAGGTTTTGAGGGGGAGGAGAGGGGTAGAGTGTTGTGTTATCAGGATAAAGATGGCGGTCGAGAATGTTTGCAAAAACTATTACTGTTGTTTGTGATGTTTGAAGTTGTATGAGATTAACATAATCTTTTGGTCTGGCTTTTTTTCTACTCTCAAGGATGAAAATTCTAAAACCCACGCTGATTTGTACACAATATGGTTCTTCTTGGGGGGCTCGTCTGTTGGATATTTCAGGGCAGAGACTGCATAGTACTTATTATAAAATAGCGGTGTTTTACAGTATAATAGATAAGGTTATATTTTAATATATATTGAATCTGCTTGATATTATCTAGGGGCAAGGATTTTGGGGTATGCATTCATAGGGAACATGAATATAGCTCTTTTTCTTTGAGGATGCTTTATTTGTTTGTTGCTGTTGTCATTTATATGATTTTTTTTACAATGATGTTGATTTTGTTATCTTATTGCGCGGTTAAAAGACATCTCATTTGAAATGTGGTGATATAAGGCAGTCTCCTTGATATAGGAAGCGTTTGTGCGGAGGTGAAATATTCAGGGTAGGGCTTTCTTGTTGAGGTTTAAGTTAATCCCATAAGTCGTGAGTAGCTGGAATCCTTCCTATAAAAAACCAGACTGTTTACAGACTGGTGTGGGTTTAAGATTTTTATCCTGTGAGATGTGGCGGACAAGTCAAATCTCTGGTTTATTACGCGCTGATGTACTTTTTAGAAATCTTCCTGTTCCTGTTCTTGTTCTTGAAGGTTTGTGCAGTTTTGATCATCTTTGAGCAATTGGTTGGTGAGATTTTCAATGCGTTGTGTGGTGTCACGCATAATTTTCCCCATGGTGCGGTCTCTTTCGTTGTGGAGTCGTAAAAGAGTATTGTAGTCTTCTTGTAATTTTTTATTTTCTCGTTTTATTTCTTCCATTTCATCAATAATCATTATGCCGGCCATAACCGATAAACGATGGTCGCCAATTTCACCAAAATTGTTCTTTAAATGTGTGATATATTGATCCAATTGAGCAGCAAGCGCAATAAGACGACGTTCTTGTCCTTTGTCACAAGCCATGCGATAAACTTTACCATCAATGGTAACGGAAACAGTTTCCATACATTCAAACCTTTATCTATCAATGACAACACGAATTGTTTCCATTGCTTTAATAAGACGTTTGGAAACTTCTTTGTTTACGGACTCTAAGCGTTCAATTTGGGCTTCAGCTTTGTCAAGCGCTTGGGCAAGATGGCTGCGGTCAGCATTCATTCGTTGGATTTCTTCTTCCCATTCGTTATTTTTATCAATAACGGCATTGCGGTTTATTATGGTGATCTCTAAAGTTCTAAGTGCCTTTTCTAGGTGCTCTAAAGCATCTTGTAGAACTGTAGTCTCTTGGTTCATTGCTTTTATCCTTTGGGTAATTGTATCCTTTATCAATGTGTTATGCAAAAACGAATCACTTTCACTCTTGTGTTGTGTGCATTTTATTTTTAAGTATGTAGGATATTTTAGCAAGCAAAGCAGGGGATAGATATAAATTAAAAGCTGGATTTTTTGCGCGTATTGGCATAAATGACATGGATATACAGAACGCGTGAGGGGAATGTTATTAATATTATTGAAGTGGTGGCAAAAAGTCTCACGCTAATGGTTAGAAAATAGTATTTCTTGAGAATTTTAAGAGAATACGGAAAAAGCAACAGAATAACGTATTTAACGAAATGGTCGATTATTCATGACAAACACCCACCAACAGAATCAGATGGCCAATGCTATCCGTTTTCTTGCTATTGATGCGATTGAAAAAGCAAATTCTGGTCATCCCGGCTTGCCAATGGGAGCAGCCGATATTGCTACGGTTCTTTATACAAGATTCCTTGCTCATGACCCCACGAAACCTCGCTGGCCTAACCGTGATCGTTTTGTGTTATCAGCAGGACATGGCTCTATGTTGCTTTATGCTCTACTGTATCTTTCTGGTTATGAAGATATTGGCATTGAAGATCTCAAAAATTTTCGCCAATTAGGAGCAAAGCTTGCTGGGCATCCAGAATATGGGCATGTGGCGGGAATCGAAACAACGACTGGTCCTCTCGGACAAGGATTGGCTAATGCCGTGGGGATGGCTCTTGGAGAGCGTTTGCAAAATGCCCGTTTTGGTGATCTTATCAACCATTACACTTATGCGTTGGTGGGCGATGGATGCCTTATGGAAGGGATATCTCAAGAAGCAATTTCCTTGGCAGGGCATTTGAAACTCAATAAGCTTATTGTGTTGTGGGACGATAATAATATTTCTATCGATGGAGAGATTTCCCTTGCTGACAGTACAGATCAGATTGCGCGTTTTAAGGCATCTGGGTGGGAGACACATAAAGTCAATGGGCATGATCAAGCAGCAATTGCGCGGGCTATTGAGGCGGCACAAAATTCCGATAAACCAACTTTGATCGCTTGTAAAACAACAATTGGCTTTGGAGCACCAAATAAAGCGGGTACCAACAAAGTTCATGGAGCCCCTTTAGGAGCACGAGAAATTGCTGAAACCCGTATTGCTTTAGGGTGGGATGCTGAGCCTTTCGTTATTCCAGCCGATATTCTCGATAATTGGCGCTTGGCTAGTCTCAATGCTGCTAAAAAACGCCAAAAGTGGGAAGCAAAATTTGCTGATCTTCCTGTTTCAGAGCGTGTGGAATTTGAACGATTGATGCGGGGCGATCTCGTGGGCGGATTTGATAGCGCTGTCGATGCTTATAAACAGAAATTGGTTGAAGAGCGCCCCGTTGTTGCTACGCGTAAAGCTTCGGAAATGGCTCTTGAAGTGATCAATGAGGTCGTTGTTGAGACTATTGGTGGTTCGGCTGATTTAACCGGATCTAATAATACAAAAAGCAGCCAGATGAAAAGTATCTCTGCTGAAGATTTTTCAGGGCGCTATCTGCATTATGGAATTCGCGAACATGCAATGGGAGCTGTGATGAATGGTCTTGCCCTTTATGGCGGCTTTATTCCTTATGGGGGAACCTTTTTATGCTTTTCTGACTATATGCGTCCTGCTATGCGTTTGTCTTCTCTCATGGGGTTGCGGGTGATTTATGTCATGACTCATGATTCTATTGGTCTTGGTGAGGATGGGCCGACGCATCAACCCGTGGAGCATTTGGCTTGCCTGCGTGCAATGCCTAATCATTTTGTGTTTCGTCCTGCCGATGCTATGGAGACAGTCGAGTGTTGGCAATTGGCTTTGAAAGCACGCGGGATGCCTTCTACCTTGGCTTTGAGCCGACAAAATCTACCGCTTTTGCGTCAAGAGTATGAAGAAGAAAATCTCTGTATGCTTGGTGCTTATGAATTCCTAACAGCTAGCGATGATGCACAAGTGACGCTGTTTGCTTCTGGTTCAGAATTGCAAATTGCAGTGGAGGCACATGCGGTGTTAGAAGAAAAAGGCATCCCAACGCGTGTTGTGTCAGTGCCTTGTTTTGAACTTTTTTCTCAACAATCTCTCTCTTATCAGCGTGCTCTTATTGGAGAGGCGCCGATTAAAGTTGCCATTGAGGCCGCTGTTCGGCAAGGATGGGACCGTTTTATTGGCTGTGATGGTATCTTTATTGGCATGGATGGCTTTGGAGCAAGTGGAACGATTGATGCTCTTTATGCGCATTTTAATATTACTTGGGAAAATGTCGTTGCCACCGTTGAAAAAGAGCTGGAAAAGATCAAAGAGCAAAGTACAAAATGACAGCTTTATGTTGTCATGAGTGGGGTTGGTCGTAGGCATCTATTTTGTACAGTGTTGTGGATGATCTTGTGCATTACTGTGGATAAGTGAGTGAGTGATCAAGATATTGACGTTATAGGAATTAATGATTTTGGATTGGTGAAATACCCATTTATTGTGTTTTAAATGTTGTGCTTAAAAAATTGATGAGGAAACATGTGAAATGACAGTTCGTGTTGCAATTAATGGGTTTGGTCGTATTGGTCGCAATATTTTACGTGCACTTGTGGAAAGTGGACGACAAGATGTTGAAGTGGTTGCAATTAATGATTTGGGATCGGTGGAAACAAATGCCCATTTATTACGCTATGATTCAGTTCATGGGCGTTTCCCTGGGATCGTTAAGGTGGTAGGGGATGCTATTGATGTAGGGGGTGGTTTAATAAAGGTATGCGCAGAGCGTGATCCTGCTCAATTGCCTTGGAAAGATTTGGATATCGATATTGCTTTGGAATGTACGGGTATTTTTACGGCACGTGATAAAGCAAGTGCTCATTTAGATGCGGGGGCAAAGCGTGTTCTTATTTCTGCGCCTTCTGAAGGAGCAGATCTTACGGTTGTCTATGGGGTTAATCATCAATCTTTAAGCAGCGAGCATCGCGTTGTTTCAAATGCTTCTTGTACAACCAATTGTTTGGCGCCTGTTGCACAAGTTTTGCATAACACAGTGGGTATTGAAAAGGGCTTTATGACAACAATCCATTCTTATACGGGGGATCAACCTGTATTGGATACAATGCATCGGGATCTTTATCGTGCACGTGCGGCAGCTCTTTCTATGATTCCTACTTCAACAGGAGCGGCAAAAGCTGTGGGATTGGTCTTGCCAGAATTAAAGGGATTGCTTGATGGTGTATCGATTCGTGTTCCGACCCCTAATGTTTCTGTCGTTGATTTGACATTTATCGCTAAGCGTTCCACAACAATCGAAGAAATTAATACAGCTATTGCTACTGCTGCACAAGGGCATCTGAAGGGCGTTTTGGACACGACAGAAGAAAAGCTCGTGAGTTGTGATTTTAATCATAATCCTCATTCAGCTATTTTCCACAATGATCAAACCAAAGTGATTGATGGTAAGTTCTGTCGCGTTCTGGTTTGGTATGATAATGAGTGGGGCTTTTCTAATCGTATGAGTGATACTGCTGTAGCTTTTGCTCAGACAATATAAGAGGACCTCAGGGTCCTCTTTTTATAAGGAAAAGTCTCATTTTTGTGCAATTTTGAGAAAAACAGATAGAGGCTGTTGTTCTCATGCGCTAGAGAGAAGAGGCTATTGAAACATTGATGATGTGTTTTGTTTTAATACTGTGTCAATACGTGCTTTTAAAAGATGAATGAAAGAGTAAACTTTTAAAAAGTAAGATCTGAACGAGATACCTTTTGAGAAAACGTTAGAAAACAGGAGATGTAAACTCTTTTTCCTAGAAGTAAAAGGAAGCTTTAATAGAGATCAAGTTGAGCTAATGCATTTGTTTGCCACAATGGAATATGAAGATTAAGAGCAATGGTGGGCTTTTGTACATTTGACGATAAAAGCTTTGGATTTTTATTAAGAAAAGGGTGAGAGATAGGCTGTCGTGGATCTCTTGTAAAAGCAAAAAGGGGGATAAGTGGAAAGAAAAGTAGGCAGGGTTATTGGATGCGTTTTTATTTGAAACAATGGAAAGTGAAGAGGAAGCAGTGATGGGGTTTCGTACACTTGATGATGTTGATGTTTTAGGTAAACGTGTTCTGGTGCGCGTAGATTTTAATGTTCCTATGGCGCAAGGTAAGGTATGCGATGAGACGCGTCTTGTGCGACATAAAGAGACACTCGTTGAGCTACAAAAGTGTGGTGCTAAACTTATTCTGCTTTCTCATTGTGGTCGCCCTAAAGGAAAGGTAGAGCAAGAGTTTTCACTCCGTCCTGTTGTGCAAGTGCTGGAAAAGATCATTAATCAGCCGGTTGCTTTTGCTCCGGACTGTATCGGTTCGGCGGTGCAGGTTGCAGTTGAGTCATTACAAAATGGTGGTGTTTTACTGCTTGAAAATGTTCGTTTTCATGCTGGTGAAGAAAAGAATGATTGTTCTTTTGCTGAGGCTTTAGCCCATCATGGCGATCTTTATGTTAATGATGCTTTTTCAGTTTCTCATCGTGCCCATGCTTCGGTAGAGGGAATAACGCATTTGTTGCCTTCTTATGCAGGACGCTCTTTGCAATATGAGTTGCAGGCATTAGAAAAAGGACTTGGCAATCCAGCACGTCCTGTGGTTGCCCTTGTGGGAGGAGCAAAGGTTTCTAGTAAGCTTTTTGTGCTCAATCATTTGGTGGAAAAAGTTGACTCTTTGATTATTGGTGGGGGGATGGCTAATAGTTTTTTAGCTGCGCAAGGTGTCCATGTAGGAAAGTCTCTGTGTGAACATGCATTGATGGAAACAATAAAAAAAATTATTAAAAAAGCACAAGAGTGTCACTGTACGCTTCTGCTCCCTCAGGATGCTGTCGTGGGATTTCGTTTTGAAAAAGATGCACCGCATCGTCTTTATGACATTGAAGATATTCCACAAGATGGCATGATATTGGATATTGGGACGCGCTCTATTGCGCATATCAATGCTGCGATAGATGAAGCTGCTACTCTTGTGTGGAATGGACCCCTTGGTGTTTTTGAGATGCCTCCCTTTGATAAGGGAACCATTGCCGTTGCACGCCATGCAGCAGAACGTAGTTTGACGGGAAAGTTGGTTTCAATTGCGGGAGGGGGCGATACGGTTTTTGCCCTTAATCATGCCGGTGTTGCCAATGATTTTACTTATCTCTCAACTGCTGGAGGAGCTTTTTTGGAATGGATGGAAGGAAAGACCCTTCCTGGTATTCTTGCCCTCATGCAGGCTTAAAGGGCTTCTTTGAAGGGGAAGGTTAAAGAAAAACTATACGGTCGTGTAGAGTGTTTTGATAGTGTTGCGCATTTTTAGAAATTAAGACAAAGTAAAGAGGAATTTTTTATGAATGAACGGCTTGAAGATATTGCACTTGCTTTGGTGCATGCGGGTAAAGGTATTTTGGCGGCAGATGAAAGTACGGCGACCATTGGAAAGCGTTTTGAAAGCATTGGTGTTGAATCCAATGAAGATAAGCGCCGTGCTTATCGTGAAATGCTTTTTAGTACAAAAGAAGCGATGGAAAACGCCATCTCTGGGGTTATTTTATTTGATGAAACCATTCGGCAAAAAGCATCAACTGGGAAAATGTTGACGGATCTTATTCGGGATTCAGGCGCTTTGCCAGGGATTAAAGTTGATACCGGTGCAAAACCCTTGGCTGCTTTTCCCCAAGAAACAATTACCGAAGGGTTGGATGGTCTTCGTGAGCGGCTAAAAGATTATTATGCTTTGGGAGCACGTTTTGCTAAATGGCGGGCGGTAATTGCTATTGATGAACACACTTTGCCAACAAGAGGCGCCATAAGACAAAATGCACAAGCTCTTGCACGCTATGCTGCCTTATGTCAGGAGTTCGATATTGTGCCCATTGTTGAACCGGAAGTGTTGATGGATGGACCATCGTGTGGGCATTCAATTACACGCTGCTTTGAGGTGACACGCACTGTTTTGCAGGCTGTCTTTAAAGAATTGTTTGAAGCTCGTGTTCTTTTGGAGGGGATGATTTTAAAGCCCAATATGGTGATTGATGGAAAGGATGCACGCAAGGCTTCTGTTGAAGAAGTTGCTGAAAAGACTGTCCAAGTGCTTAAACAGACTGTTCCTGCTGCTGTTCCTGGAATTGCTTTTCTTTCTGGAGGACAGTCTGATCAGGAAGCAACGGCGCATTTATCTGCTATGAATTCTTTGGGCGTATTGCCTTGGAAATTGACCTTTTCCTATGGACGAGCACTGCAAGCAGCTGCCTTAAAAGCATGGGCGGGAAAAGATGAAAATATTGCTGTTGCACAGAAGGCATTTCGTCATCGGGCTCGGATGAACCATCTTGCGGCTTTGGGACAATGGACAAAAGAACAAGAAAAAGCGTGCGATTGAAGCACAAGCCCTGTTTTTAAATGCGGAGAGATTTTTCATATTTCTGCGTGATTTTTTATGCCCTCATCATGATAAAAATGGCGGGGGCATTTTAGGCTTGAAAGCTTTCTCAGAGAGTTTTTTCCTTGGACCTTTTAAAAGTCTTTAATGGGTGCTATCGAGAGATAAGATTGCGGGAGAGGTGCAATTTCGAGAAGGGGAGACAATGCTAGGAAATTTGTGAATGCACAGCACTTTAGTATGGTGTCGTTCATGAGGTGGTACTTACTTTTTGCGTGAAAATCATAAAGCTCATACTGTATTGAAGAGTTTGATATTGTGATATTTTTTCTTTTTCATGTTATCATTACTTGTCATCGGCAGAATTCATTTGATTGCAGTTTCAAAGGTGGATTAAGCGGGTAGATTAGAGAGTTGCGATTTCTGAGCGGATTGGAATACAGCTTATGAAGCTTTTCTGCATCAGGGTAGCTTCCTCTTCAATGGGGGTAGTTTTTCTATTAACGAGCGAATTGAATAACTCTTGCGAAAGAAAATAGATTTGCCCCTCAATAAAACACCTATTTTTTCGTTAAAATGGATAAATTTTTCTTGTATTTTTTGATGATATAATTAAAAGTAATTAACTTCATAGCATCTTGGCTTAAAACGGGGGGAGTTGTGGACGGTATATCTTCTAAAAATAACAGTATATCTTCTAAGAATACAAGCATCAAAAGAAAAAATCGATACGCAGAACAGAGCTTTTCTGCAATTATGATGCGAAAATTGTGCAATATGGTGCGTGGGGTATTCGAAGGGATCTTTACAGTATTTACTTTCATAATTTTTATTATCTTGCTCAGCATACGTGGACCGGTTCATACCGCATTAAAAGTTTTTGGGTCGGTGAGTGGAATAGGGTGCTTTTTCTTTTTTGTCGGATACTACTTAGAACGCCGTGACGCAACAGCAGATGAAGCCGGTATATCGTTCGCATTACTCATGGCAATTGCTGAAGGCGTTTCTTCTATTTGCTGCCTGTCTGCTGCGTGGGGTTACGACGCTCTCTTATTCCGTTTAGCACCTCCTGGGTATGTTCTTATTCTCCCTGAATAAATAGAGTGCAATTCGTTTGCATACAAATAAAAATGAGAGGCTGTCTGCCTCTCAAATTCTTAATAATCGCTCTCCAAAATCATAACATCAAACCCGCTTTTAATGAAGGGACTAACAAGCTTTGGGTCCTTAAGCCTCAAGGCAACCCTTTACAAGGGCGGTGCGCCTAACGGCATCCTTGACCTTAAGACACTCAAATGGCTTATTTTGTTTTTCTCATGTATGATATAAGGGGAAAGCTTCTCATCGTGCCTAAATGGTACTTTATCGTGTGTTAAATGGAAAAATGAGAAAAAGCATCTTTATGCAATATAATCCAATTATAATTTTTTGATTTGAAGATAAAGGGTTTAAAGTTCTACAAGACTGATACGATAAAGGGGGGAGGTTGCCTATATTGAGCAACTAGGGCGTATTTTAGGTGCGATTGATATAGCTATCTCACCAAATGGTTTTGAAGACTTATCCTTTTCGCTCTATTTATTAAAAGGTTATTTTGAGGGGGCTTGGTTAATGAATGTAAAGGAAAATTAGCACGTAATATTTCGCTTTGCTGGTATAGATGCTGAATGAGTTAATTATCGAGAGGATCACTGAAGAGGGAGCGCTAAAAAATGGTGAAAATCCTCCGTACTTCGGTGAATTCGTGGTTGAAGATATAATCGTAAAACTTGGCTTATCTGTTCCTGAAACAGCTGAATGGTTTGAAATGGTTAGGGTGTCAGTTCTGCATATGCTTGGCTCGCTATACAAAAAAAATTATGATTTCGTGCAAGCTTTTAAACATAAATACCCTAAAGATATATCCTCTTTGTACATGTTCTTATCATTGTTAAAATGCCTTCTTAAAGCACGACAGGGGGTGCTATAAAATTGAGAGCTGTAAAATATATGGGGCTTGGAGGGGGGGAGAAGATGGTGTTCAATCGAAGTACTCTATCCTTATTTTTATGGGCTATGCCTGAAAGAGAGAGCTGGAGAGACAATTTATGAGCAAAGAGAACGGTGTTTTGAGGTTGCGGTGTCTGCAAGAGCAGAACAGTGGTCGTGGTGATATTTAAAAACAATAAATTTGATAAAATTTTACAATTTTGCCAAAAGCCGGTTTATTATAAAAGCTGTTGCTCATGTGCTCTCACAAAGTTATAAGAAGCCCAAAAGTGCTAAAAAAGTCTTTGCTCTTTTTCAATAATATGAATCTGCAAACAATATTCAAAAAGTGTTCGTGTTTTTGAAAGAGAATAAAAGGATATTCTTGCAATAGAGAAGCGTATTTGTGAATTACAATTTGTCATGATTTTCAGTAAATACTATTGTTTAGAGCGGTGAGAGAGGGCATGAAAAAATTTTCATATTCAGTTTTTTAAAGAGTGTGGTCAGTCTTTAGGATAGAGCTTGTGTCCCTAGAGCCTATCAAGTGAGCCCGCATAAGGGTTTCGCAAGCGAGCACCATTATACTCTTTGCTAGCGTATACTCTTTTGTCAGCGCCCCAATGTTTTGACAGCCCTTAGAACGTAAAGGGGCAAGGGAGGTATTTTACCTCTTTCTTGTACCGTTTTACTCCACACACCAACTCTGCTTGTGATGAGCAAGCCAAGAGATTTTGTTTGACTCACTATGAGGGTTTGACATGAGAAAATCCTATGGTATTCATGATCTTTCATGAAAAACAATGAATTATCCTTATAAATCAACGTGACAGTGCTGTTATGAAGAGAACTCCTTGCACATCTTAATAGCCCATAGCGATTTAACTGGGTATTATTTTATATTCTGTACACAGAAGTGTCTTTATAAAAATACTCTATCTTGCGCAGAAAAAAGAACAGCCCGTTAAGACTTTAAAAGAAAAAACTCAATTTTTTCCCCTCTTTTTTCCATGAGCCCTTAAATTAATAATCCTCTACCTGTAAAGCGCGGTATTCACGCCCAAGTACTGCTCTTGTATCAAGATTACTTATTCGGGTGAAAATTGGAGTTTTGCGAGGTAAGCATAAACGCCATTTTTTGCCACAAGTTCGGCATGGGTTCCTTCTTCCACAAGGGCGCCTTTATCCATAACAAGAATGCGATCTGCTTTTAAAATTGTTGCCAAACGATGTGCAATGACCAAGGTTGTGCGGTTTTGCATCAACCCTTCTAAGGCGTCTTGCACCAACTTTTCACTGTTTGCATCTAAAGCCGATGTTGCTTCATCAAGCAGCAACAGGGGTGCATTTCTTAAAATTGCCCGCGCAATACCAATGCGTTGTTTTTGTCCCCCAGAAAGCATGGTACCGCGTTCTCCTACTTGCGTATCCAAGCCATCTGGTAAAGCTTGAATAAATTCAAGTGCATTAGCCGCTTTAGCGGCAGCAAGGATTTCCTCTTCATGGGTATTTTCAGTTCCAAAAATAATATTATCACGCAATGTTCCATCAAAAATGGCGACATCTTGTGGAACATAGGAAATTGCGCTGCGTAAATCTTGTAAAGAAAGGCGATTAATTTCCATGCCATCCAACCGAATTGTTCCATTTGTCGGATCATAAAAACGAAGGATCAAAGAAAAAATGCTGCTTTTTCCTGCTCCGGAAGCCCCAACAAAAGCAACCGTTTCGCCTGCTTTTACAGAAAATGAAAGCGAGCGTAAAACCTTCTCTTGTGGTCTAGAAGGATAGGTAAAATCAACCTGATCAAAAACAAGTTCACCTCGAATAGGTTGCTCTAATGATAAAGGATTTTTAGGTGCTACAATAGTAGGTTGCTCTTGTAACAATTCGGCAAGCCGTTCAGCAGCGCCTGCTGCTTGGATTAATTCTGCTCCCAGTTCCGATAATTGCGCAAAAGTAGAAGCTCCAAAAACCGCATAAAGGACAAATTGCCCTAATGTCCCTCCTGTCATCGTTCCATTCAAAACATCGCGCGATCCAATCCATAAAACAGCAACCACACTGCTAAAAACCAAAAAAATTGCAAACCCCGTAAAAAAGGAGCGCAAGATTACAGAGGCACGTGCTGTTTGAAAAGCACGTTCTATCAATTGTGAAAAACGTATTGTAACGAGTTTTTCAGCGGTAAAAGCTTGCACAGTGCGAATAGCGCTTACCTGCTCTGTAGCAACAGCATTGGCATCTGCGAGACGATCTTGCGCCGCGCGGGTACGAGAGCGAACTTTACGTCCAAAGACTACCAAGGGAATGGCCACAACAGGAATAGCTGCTAAAACCAACAAAGACAATTTAGCATTGGTGATCACCATCATCACGACGGCTCCGATCACGATAATCAGCTGACGCAAAGCGGTAGAGGCGGTGGAGCCCACAGCTAATTTTATTTGTGTGGTATCTGTTAGAAGCCTTGAAACAATCTCTCCTGAATGTGATCGATCAAAAAAAGCAGGAGAAAGTTTCATAATATGGACAAACACATCACGCCGTAAATCGGCAACAATCCGTTCTCCCAAGGTGATAACACAGTAATAACGGGCTGCTGAAGCAAATGCGAGAAACAAGGCTAAGATAAACAAAATTCCAAAGTAAAAATTGATATGTCCATGGCTTGAAGTAGAAAACCCATGATCAAACATTTGGCGGATAGCCACAGGCAAAGCTAATGTGACAAGAGCAGCAACAGATAACGCTAGAAAAGCAAAGATAAACAACCAACGATAGCGCAAAAGATAAGGAACAAAAATTGCAAGCGAAGAGAATGAAGATTTCTTAGGGGAAGACTTTGTCGATTTTTCTGAACGAGAACGTAATGTCATAAAATTTTGCTCACTGTATTGGATTTGTAACACTTGATACAATGATGTATCTTGAACACTTGTTTTTTGATGCGTGCTCAGTTATAGGAATAAATACTTTAATCAATGTATCAAAAAGACAAAGGAAGTGCACTTAAAAAAACAAGCAAGTGCTATTTCATTCTATAAACGCAAAAGGTTTGACGCATGAAAGCGAATATTCACCCCAACTATCACAAAATTACCGTTGTTATGACGGATGGAACCCAATATACGACGCGCTCTACTTGGGGAAAAGAAGGCGATACTCTTAATCTAGATATTGATCCAAGAACGCATCCGGCATGGACAGGTGGCTCCCAAACACTCGTAGATCGTGGTGGTCGTCTTTCTAAATTCAAAAATCGTTTTGGTAATATTGGCATGTAAAAGCCTCCTCTTTATGGGGTACAAGGGTTTTAAACAAAACGATTGCAAACGATGAGTTTTTGATCCTATCAAAGAGTGCACTTTAAATATTAATTCAAAAACGCATCCGACATAAACAGATGGGTCTATAAATCATTGTGGTTGCGTTTTTTAAATTCAAAAATCATTTTGAAATATACGCATAAATCCTTTCTTCCCTAGAGTATAAAGACTTGAAATAAAATAATTGCAAACTTTTCTTCTTTTTTGGAACTGAACATATCCATGGAGAGGAAGTATTTTCCGCTTCTAAAGCTGCCAATGTATTTGAATTTATTCAAGCTTTACCAAACGTCTTTGATACGCAAGTAGAAGAACGTGGTACTATGCTTTCTGAGGGGCAAAAACAACGTATTGATATTGCATGGGCGATTTTAAGAAATGCAGCCCTCTTGTTGCAAGCCGGCACCGTCATTATATTTGCCAACTCGTGGATGTTGCTACAGCCTTTGGCACTTGAGACGATTTACTATAGGCATTTTAAGTTCTTTCTTAATAGTTTTTTTATTCACGCGGGCGCTCCCTGCTTGTAAAGTGCAAAAGACATGGTTTTTGTTGATTCAACATGGAACAGGTTTGAAATGAGAGAATCTTACGGTATTCGGGATTCTCATTCAACATACAAAACAATGAATTATTATTATAAATCAAAATTTTGCTGCTTGATGAAGCAACATTTTCTTTAGATGCAAACAGTGAAAAGTTGGTGCAAAATGCCTTAGAAGGATTGATGCAAAATCGTACAACCTTGGTCATTGCCCATCGTTTGGCAACAATTTTAAAAGCTGATCGTATTCTCGTGATAGATAAAGGCGCTTTTGTGGAAGAAGGAACACACAACTCATTATAAAAAAATAATGTTTATGCGCATTTGGCTAAACTGCAATTCTCATCTGAGTAAGTGATCTTGATACAAGAGCAGTATCTTTAAGGGCATAAACAGCACTCTTTTCAGACAGGCTTATCAATTTGAAACTCTCATGGAAAAAAGAAAGGCAAGCATTGAGATGTTTTTCTTTTTTAATAGGCTGTTCTTTTTTTTGCCTGAGATGAAGTATTTTTATAAAGACACTTCTGTGTATAGAATGTAAAACGATGCCACGTTAATCTCTATGGACTATTAAGATGAGCGAGGAGTTCTCTTCATAACAGCACTGTCACGTTGATTTATAATGATAACTCATTGTTTTTCATGAAAGATCTTACATGGAATTTCTCGTTTCAAATTTGGTTATGTTGCATTAGTCAAAACCATGTCTCTTGCATGCTGCAAGCAGAGAGAGCTCGCGTGAAGTAAAAATACTTAAAGAAAGAATAAGTCCTCTTCATGAAGCGTCCCAAGTTTTAGGGGCGGTAGTAATATTGAGGGGATTAGGAAAGTGTATGATGATGTCGCTTTACTAAAAAAGAGCCGATAAATGAGTAGAAAGACGCTTTTTATTACTTTGAAAATCAATATTTCATGGATCATGCATTTTGAGGGCTTATAAGGCTTTTCTTTAAAGTACATAAATCATTAGAGCAGTACAATTAAATACAAATTGTTTTATTTTACCAGAAAAAATATCTATATTTTGTGTATTGTTTTTATTAAAATATAATATGTAGTGATTTTCAAATCATATGTACACATAATGATACAATAACGAGGGATCGATAAAAGAGCTGCGTTAAATATTGGTGGGAATAAAAGAGAGCAAGAATGAGTGATCAGGATACTTTCAGAGTTATAGTAGGAATAGTTATAATAGGGAGCATAATCTATAGTCTTTGGTTAGCAAATTATCAGAAAAAGCAATTAAGTGAACAACTTGAGCAATATGAGAAATTATGGCAGCTAAAAGATCGAGAGTGCGCGATATACCAAGATATTATTGCACAATGGGAACAAAGGCTTGTTAAAAAAACTCAAAAAATATCGCCAAAATGGATTAAACAATGGGATGAAGAAGCAAAGCATTGGGAAAGAGATTTACTGGAGATAAAAAATCCTGAACATTGGCTATCTTCTGAATCGAGCGGACAATGGCCTTTGATGGTAAAAGATATTTGTATGCAAGGATATGGAGAAGCGTGGTTTTTGTATGAAAAGGCGCTGACAAAAGAACTGACTGATGAACATATCAAAAAAATAAATGAATTAATGATGCGTCCAATTTTTAAAGAAACTTATCCTAAAGTTGTGCGATTCATGAGACAGAATGGTGTCACATTACGAAAGTTTGTGGACCCTTTGACGAAAAAAAAGCGCTATAAGCCTACAATGCTGTTGTTTCATTGGTGGTTATATATGATTGATGATATGATTACGGCTGAATATGAACAGCAACTACAAGACAAGGCTTCAGGATACTATGAAGAGTTAAAGTCTTTGGAAATTTATTATGAAGATATACCTAAATATACAGAATATGAAACGCTAGAAGAGATACTGTCTTGTTGGTATCTTAGTCTGCCTAGAGATGCTGAATTACTATGCATTTGTAAAAGAGAGCTTCTAGCATTATTGTATGATATTTCCAGTGCTTATAAAGCGGCAAGAAAAACTTTTATTTACTATAAGCAGCTTATTGATACGGTAAAAGAAGGATATATGGCCTTTGATAAGGATTGTCGTTACTCCACGGTTAGAAATGACATTGATGTTTGTAGAGAGAAAGATAAAGAAAAGAAAAAGGGGTTGCGTATTGCTAAAGAGACTCCAACATATGAAAAAGCCTATAAATTAGGAGTCATAGAATGGATGAAGTGGTCAAGTAAGAAATGTGATAATCAATGGATCTTTTGGAAAATGCTTGTCAAAATAGGAAATTCAAAAGAAAAATTAAAAATCATTTTTGGTGATGAAAAGGTAAATGCACTGGAAGAGGCTATCAAAAAAGATCAAGAACAGTTCGTGAGCGAATTTCAAGAAGCAATTCTCGAGAACAAAAATGTGCATTTTTATAAATCCCATGCCTATTTGATACATACTTTAGAATAATGCTGAAAAGAAGGAGAAGCTGATAACAATTGTATGAATCGGTGAATTTACTGAAACCTCTGTTATCACACGCGGTGGTGAAACATATTGATAAGCAGTGAGAGTAATGTACAGCAGCTCTTACCAAAAAGGAGAGAGTGGGCTCTTCTAGAGTCAAGTTTTTGCGCGCAGTGTAAGAGTGATCTCTCAAGAGAAGTAGGAGAGGTTTTTGCCTCAGGTGCGATAATTGTTTCTTGTGGCGTTTGGTTGTGATGTTTTTTTGTTTATTGCCTTTTGCAGATTGTTGGGAGGGGGATTTGGATAACAGAAACGTCAATAAGGTAAGCTATTGGGGATTGCTTTTGTGGTGGGTATAGCGGGTATATTTTTTATTCGTGATGATGTTTTTGTCACTATCTAATCAGTTATTTCCTATCGTTATTTGAAAGAAAATTTAAAACTTTCTCTTCACGTGTTTTTTTAAAGTTCTAAGGGTTTTGTAAAAAAACTGTAAGAATTAAATGCTTTTTTGAAGTTTTTTTATAGTTTGATGCGAATGTGTTTATTGCAAGCAATGATGTGTTTTTGCGAAATATATCGCTGCTGCCTTCTTTATCAGTGACAAAAACACCGGCTTCGCGAAGCATCAGTATGCTGGTAGTTTTATCAAAAATGTGCAGGTTATCTTCCCAAAAACCATCGGTTTTTTCTGCGGCGACATAAGCTAAATTCAAGAGCAGCAGCACCAAAACGGCGAAGTTTGGCAACTTCCATCATTATATTGCGTAATTCAATAAGATAGGTTCCATGATTTGGACGACCAAAATGAGGCATTTCCCGTGGCAATGACACAATCTTCTAGTCTACGCCGTGCAGAAACGCGACAGCGTCGGTCATTGAAAAAAGCACCACACCCGCGTTCTGCGGTGAAGAGTTCATCACTCACGGGATTGTAAATGACACCACCAACGATTTTTTCCTTGGCTTTCTAAGGCAATGGAAACAGCAAAAAAGGGAATGCCATGGAGAAAATTTGTGGTGCCATCTCAAAGGGTCAACAATAAAACGGTGTTGTGAATCTTCGCCAATGATTTCTTCTGACTCTTCCATCAGAAAACCAAATTTGGGGTGCGCTTTGCTTAATTCATTTAAAATAATTTTTTCCGCTTTGCGATCTGCTTGGCTGAGGTAATCTGCTGGATTTTTTTAGGCTTAAATGCCTTTTTTGAGGGTTTTTTCTAATTTTAGGCGAATGTGTTCATTGCCGGCGATAATATTTTTTTTGCGGAATATATTGTTGCCGCCTTCTTTATCAGTGACAAAACCACCGGCTTCACGAACCATCAGTATTCCAGCAGCCATATCCCAAATTTGTAGATTGTCTTCCCAAAAGCCATCGGTTCGGCCAGAAGCAACATAAGCTAAATCAAGAGAAGCAGCACCAAAACGGCGCAGTCCAGCAACTTCCATCATCACATTACGCAATTCAATAAGATAAGTTCCATGATTTGGGCGACCAAAATGAGGCATGCCTGTGGCAATGACACAATCTTCTAGTCTGCGCCGTGCAGAAACGCGACAGCGTCGGTCATTGAAAAAAGCACCACACCCACGTTCTGCGGTGAAGAGTTCATCACTCACGGGATTGTAAATGACACCAGCAACGATTTTTCCTTGGCTTTCTAAGGCAATGGAAACAGCAAAAAAAGGAATGCCATGGAGAAAATTTGTAGTACCATCTAAAGGATCAACAATAAAACGGTGTTGTGAATCTTCTCCAATGATTTCTTCAGACTCTTCCATCAGAAAACCAAATTTGGGGCGCGCTTTGCTTAATTCATTGAAAATAATTTTTTCCGCTTTGCGATCTGCTTGGCTGACATAATCTGCTGGCCCTTTTAAAGACACTTGCAAATTTTGCACTTCACCGTAATCACGCACCAACGAGCGTCCTGCTTTCATTGCAGCTTGCACCATGACATTCATGACTGCAGAATGGGCCATTTTTTATTCCTTTATTTATCTTTTTCATTTGCACGACGCAAATAAATTAACTCATTGGTGTCTACAATGATACGTTCACCAGCATTCATAAAGGGGGGAACAAGAATACGAATCCCGTTTTCAAGAATGGCGGGTTTATAAGAGGAGGTAACCGTTTGTCCTTTGATGGCAGGGTCGGCTTCTGCAATCGTGACAGCAACTTGATCAGGAAGTGAGATGCCAATAGGCTTTTCTTGATAAAGTTCAACTGTAACTGTCATCCCATCTTGGAGAAAAGCAGCACGTTCACCAACAAAATCCTTTTGAAGTTCTAGTTGTTCATAAGATTCTGAATCCATAAAGACCAAAGCATCCCCTTGTTGATAAAGAAATGTGAAATCCTTTTGTTCAAGGCGCACGCGTTCAACGGTCTCAGCAGCGCGAAATCGCTCATTAAGTTTTGTACCATCAATCAAATTTTTCATTTCAACTTGGTTAAATGCACCACCTTTTCCTGGTTTTACAGCGTTGCATTTAACAGCAACCCATAAGCTTCCTTGATGTTCGATCACATTACCAGGGCGAATTTCATTGCCATTAATTTTCATCGTTTCTATCCAATTCTATTCTTGCAAAAAGAACTCTCTTGTTGTCTTTATGGCGCTTTTCTTTGCTGCCTTTAACGGTCAAGCTCTTTTGTTATTTTCGGGCTAAAATCCCTTTGATTAACCTTGCGGCTCTCTCATGGTCCTGTGTGCTCTTTATGGGCTTTCTCCTGCTTTTTGCAAAGAGAAAAGCTTAAGTAAAAAAGGACCTTTATGTATTTTTGCTTTTCAGCTCTTTGCAAGACCATAAAAAGCGCTCAGACGCAAGCTTTTTAAAAATTTGCACAAAAATTTTTTAGAATTTTTGGGGAAATTTATCCCGTTGTGTCGTAAAATATCATCATTGATGGCAATGATATAATTGATGGTAATGATATAAGTTCCCTAAACCCATGAGGTGTTTTTAATTAAGAATATGTGATGAATATGTGAATACGGAGTTTATTATAGTGTCTCATGTGATAGAGCGTGGTGTGTTGTCACAGGGTGTTCGTTTGTATTCTTATCAGCGATCAGCTGTAAAATGGCTCTTTGTTTTATCGAGGTTAGAACTCTAAATCTTTTGAGCAGCAGGTATTTTTCTGTACTTGATGCGATTTCATCATGAGAGTACGGGGGCAGTTGTTTTGTTAAGATATCAGCATAGAAAAAGGAAAGTAGAACATTTGAGATATCGGCCATTTCTTTTAAACGCCCTACGCTGAAACAATTTAAGCCGTTTTCATATTTCTGGATTTGTTGGAAAGTAACACCTAAATGTTGACCTAATGTTTTTTGAGACATCTTCAACATTTTTCGTCTCAAACGAATTTTTTTGCCAATGAATTTGCCACTGAAAATGTCGTTATAAGGATTTTACCAAGACCCTAGAAAATGCTACACGGGATATAGAAAACTGTTCAGCTGCTTCAATCACAGATAGTCCAAGTTTTGCATTTACATCTTCGCGTAACAATTCACTAGGGTGTGGGGCATTTTTCATTATTTTTAGTATTCTTCTTTTCTTAAATCTCAAAGCTATAATTTACACTATTTTGTATTGTCACAATCTATAATAAAATTTATCCACTCTGGCTAAAAATGAGGTTTTTTATTGAGGTGCAAATCTCTTTGCCTTTCGCAAGAGCTTTTAAGTCTTTACGTGTAAAATATAGAGAATGTTTACATTAAATAGCGGGTTCATTTGGGCTGAGTACTTATATGAGCACGTGGTTCTCCGTTCACATTATACTGAAGAAGAGACACTATAACTCTACTATTTAATTGTATTCTATAACTCAAATTCACACCCATGTTTTGCTGCTTTTGAGGTTGATCTGTATAGATCACATTATATCCATTCCGTCGCAACAGATTGATAAATAAAGGAGTAAAGCTGTCTGCTGTATTATTTTTCTTTATAAGAAGTGTGGTTGTAGCTGGTGGTAGAGATCTCTTGATATCGCTAATAAATTTGTTAGCGACTAATTGTGCCTGACGCTTTGTAAGACTTTGATCAACATAATTTGATGAATAACTGCCTACAGATGCGCAACCTGCCACCAACACAACCGGTGACAGCAATAAATATTTTAACATCTTTAATTCCCCTTACTTATTGTTGCTCTTTATTTGCGAAGCTCCTCTTCCAGAAATAAGAGCAACTTTACTTATAGCCATTAACAACATATCGGTATCTAATCAATAGGTTAATTAATCAATGAATAATGGTTTCAGCTGTAAAGGCTGCTTGAAGTGCTTCTGGTGGCGTATATTTTAATAAACTGCTGCTTTTAGTGATATGATAAAAAAGCAATTTTTTGCGTTTGCATGTTAAGAGCATGTCCTCTATCACTATTATAAAATGATGTGTTAAGTGTTATTCCAGATTGATCAAAAAAATTTTCAAGCATTGCTTTTTGAGGGCTGTCTTTTTTTAAATACGTATGAATGCTTATTCTGTTTGCTGTAAAATACTGTCGTTTGAGGTGTGGTGCTATAAGACATAAAACTTTGCACATGTGATGTTTTTATGAGAGTGTGTGGTGAATATTTGAGGGGGAGCTTGTCCGGATAATTTTGTGAAATGAACCACATAAAATGGGAAGCTAAAAGAGTTCTGTTCTGAGAAGACGGATTGTTTCCCAACCGGATAGGGAAGGGGCTTCTGTCCTTTGAGGGGTGGGAGGCAAGTCAAGAATAGAGAGTGTAGCGCCCTATATTATGATGTTAAAAGCTTTCATTTTGATCAGAGATGAGCTGTAAAATGGCTCTTTGTTTTATCGAGGTTAGAACTCTAAATCTTTTGAGCAGCAGGTATTCTTCTGTACTTGATGCGATTTCATCATGAGGGTATGGGGGCTGTTGTTTTGCTGAGGTGTCCGCATAGAAAAAGACAAGTGGAACATTTAAGATATCGGCAATTTCTTTTAAACGCCCTGCGCTGACACGATTTAAGCCGTTTTCATATTTCTGGATTTGTTGGAAAGTAACACCTAAATGTTGACCTAATGTTTTTTGAGACATTTTTAGCATTTTTCGTCTCAAACGAATTTTTTTGCCAATGAAAATGTCATTATCAAGATTTTTGGCTCGCATTTTAAAGCTCCCGCCGGTTGCGAGCGCCCTCGCGTTGGTATTCCGGGAGTCTAAAAACACTGAACTCAAATCAGCATTTTGCTTTTAGTGCTTAAAGCACCTGGACAGAGCAAAATCTCCCGGAATTTCTATAAATTTTATCTTTTTGATGCAGAGAGGAGTATTTTAAAAAACAGGAAGGAGCTTTATTGCTTCTTTGTGCGCTTTTTCTAGTTGTGCCTTATCCATGCCTTGGAGCATTATTTCAAGATCAGGAGCTTGCATTTTTGCCTCCTTTGCGAGCATATACCATGCCGCTGCCATTATTATATCGCCTTTTGTTCCTGTGCCATCTCGATAAAGCCTTGCAAGGGAAATCTGTGCTGGTGCTACCATGTTGATCGCATTTCTTTGAAGTAAATGAAAAGCACGCTGAAAATCTGTTTCTCCTCCACGCCCCTGTACAAGCCATTGTGCTAAATGAAGTTGAGCTTTTAAGTGGTTGTTTTGAGCCGCTACCTCCATGAGCTTGCGGGCATTGCGATCATCTTTTGGTCGCTTTAACGTGCCTAAGGAAAGAATTTTTGCAGCAGAAAAAGCCGCTTCAGCATCGCCAAGAGCAGCACCTTTTAAGTACCATTTTAAGGCTTGCTCGATTGCTTCATTTTCACGACTTTGGGAAGAAACACCAGGGAGAGCTTGTTTTTCCTGTGAGGCTTTATAAAGAAGCAGTTGTCCATAATAAAAATAGGCTTCCTTGACGCCTGCTTTGACAGCTTTTTGAATGAATTGCGCACCAAGTTCTTGATTTTGTTTTATAAAGTTACCATCAAACAACATAAGTCCATAGCGTAGTTGTGCTTGGGGTTCTCCCTGTTTTGCAGCGCGTTCAAACCATAAAGCAGCACGCGCACCGTCAATAGGAACAGCACATCCTTCCATATAAATTCGGGCAAGAAGAGTTTGTGCAAAAGGATCATTTTTTTCAGCACGTCGGAGTGCTTCACGAAAAGCTTTTAAATAATAACCTTGGATGTAATAGTCATAGGCTTGGTCATAGTCTCCAGCTTTTAAGGGCTGAAAGGGTTCTTGAGTGTTTGAAGCTTCTTGAATCGTATTGAAAGAGCTTTCAGAATTTGAGATTTCTTCAGTGTTTCCCGCTGAACTTACAGCAGAACTTGCAAGCCCAATCACGCCTAAGATAAGCAGCTTCACGCTTCTCTTGATCATGGTGTTTTCTCCTCATTACCGATCAGAATTTTCACATTTTTTTTTCATCATTACAAGCCGTATAAGAATTTCATTTCTATATTACTTTTTATCTCTCAGTTTTTCGTCTTGGTTCAAGGTAGGGTTGGGTAAGTTAAAAAAGTAGCATAAATGTCGACGAGAGACAGACTGTTTAAAACAGTTCTGTTAAAAATAATACAGTCCTGTTAAAAATAATAATGATGAGAGGTTATCGTATGTAAAGATGCTTATCTTCTATTATATCAATGGCTTATTCCCCTAAAATGAAAAAATGCTTACAATGGAGGTTGCTTTTTAAAATACGTATGAATGCTTATGAATAGCGCACGCTATCCGTGTGAGGTTAGCTTGCATTCTCATCAGAGATCAGCTGTAAAAAGGCTTTCTTTTTTACCGTTGTTAGAACTCTAAATCTTTTGAGCAGCAGGTATTCCTCTGTGTTTGATGCGATTTCATCATGGTGGTATGGGGACTGCTGTTTTGTAATGATATCCGCGTAAAAAAAGGCAATGGGAACATTCAAGATATCAGAAATTTCCATTAAACGCCCTGCGCTGACACGATTTAAGCCTTTTTCATATTTCTGGATTTGTTGGAAACTTACGCCTAAAGCGTGCCCTAAAGTTGTTTGAGACATTTTTAGCATTTTTCGTCTCAAACGAATTTTTTTGCCAATAAAAAGATCAATATTAAGATTTTGAGATTGCATTTTTCCCCGCCGGTTGCGAGCGCCCTCGCATGAGTATTCCGGGAGCTTGAAAGTACTGAAATCTAATCAGCTTTTTTTGCTTTTAGTGCTTAAAGCACCTGGACATAGCAAAAACTCCCGGAATTCCGGGATACCCACAAAGTGGGGTAAATTCATGTTTAGATTTTCGGGCTTTCAAGACCCTCTTGGTCGTTGCGTATGCGACCAAAACATCTTTTAATTCATAAAGTAATTTTAGGAAATTTACAATAAAAATTAAAATAGTGTCTCTTAACGTGTCGTTTCTTAAAATGGAGGGGTGGCATGTTTTGCATTCAAGCAATAAAGTGTTCACAAAGGGGACTTTGAATAGCACACACTATCGCGTTATGTTAGTTTGCATTCTCATCAGAGATCAGCTGTAAAAAGGCTTTCTTTTTTACCGTTGTTAGAACTCTAAATCTTTTGAGAAGCAGGTATTCCTCTGTGCTTGATGCGATTTCATCATGGTGGTATGGGGACTGCTGTTTTGTTAAGATATCCGCGTAAAAAAAGGCAATGGGAACATTCAAGATATCGGAAATTTTCTTTAATCGCCCTGCGCTGACACGATTTAAGCCGTTTTCATATTTTTGAATTTGTTGGAAGCTTACGCCTAAAGCGTGCCCTAAAGTTGTTTGAGACATTTTTAGCATTTTTCGTCTCAAACGAATTTTTTTGCCAATGAAAATATCATTATCAAGATCTTTGGTTTGCATTTTAAAGCCCCCCGCCGGTTGCGAGCGCCCTCGCATGAGTATTCCGGGAGTCTGAAAACACTGAATCCGAGTCAGCATTTTGCTTTTAGTGCTGAGAAGCACCTGGACATAGCAAAATCTCCCGGAATTCCGGGATACCCACAGGAGTGGGTTTATTTTTACGCTCGGATCTAGGGTTTTCAGTTCCCTTTTGGTCGTTGCGTATGCGACCAAAACATCTTTTAATTCATAAAGTAATTTCAGGAAATTTACAATAAAAATAGTTTTTTACTTACAAAATTTGTTTTTTAATGAGAGGCTATCTGCCTCTTAAATCTCTCTGGAATGATTGTCAAAATCATGACATCAGCCCCGCGTTTATTAAAGAGACTAAAATGATCTTCTACGGTAGTGAATTTACACGCGGTATCTTCATTAAAATTTGCACAATCGCTTGCTGTTTGAGGAAGGGTGGGGGATGATCGTTTCTCTGTGCTATAGGATGTGTGTGTGTCTGTGGAATGTGGTGGAGTGCCTTGTGGTTTTGGGCGTGCGCTTTAAAAAATAAACATAAGCATTATTCAAATTTACTTTAATGCATGAATTGTATCTGTATTAAAAGAGAAATCAGCTTTTTGTAAGCGCTTAATAAGTTTGGGAAATGTTTCGTTTACGTGTTCTTTAAAAGAAAGGTAGTAAACTCCACCAACATCTGAAAGCATTTCAATGCCTTCTTTTTGTAGAATAGCAATTCTCTCAAGAGGAAGTGCGGCAGCTAACATGCCCATTTCGAAAATAACGTTTTGTCGTGCACGGGGTTGAATTTTTTCTGCACCTTGAGATATAGCATAACCCATGTCATCATGCGTGAGGAGTACAATACCAAAACTTATAGAACTGTCACAAATTTCTTTTTTCAAAGTTTGAATGATGGGTAAACCATTGCCACTCGTATTTTGTAAGATGTATGGTTCGAGACCAAGCTTGAGAAGAACATTTTCAAGCTCCGTTAAGGCATAACAATCATGACCATGAACGATAAAAATTTTTTTATTTGAAGGATTGGAGGCAGTTTTTGAGGAAGGAATCGTTGATGTTTCTTCTATATGCTTTGCTAAATCTTCTATTAACTTTTGTTTTATGTTTTCTTTGCCTTGAACGTTGATTGTTCCTGTGCTTTTAAACCAATTAATAGTGCCTCCTTCGTAGGTTTTGATCTGATATCCTTCAGGGGATGGATGTGATAGAGGTTTAGTTTCTTTGATTTGATATCCAGCTTTACAAATTATGTTTGTAAGATCTTCAAGTGTTCCGCTATATTGCATTTTTATGTCCCCTGCATATTTGTATCATCAGCTATTGGTATTCAGCACCAATATTGAAAATGACCATTTTCCCCAATCATAATGCTTTGTCTTTATAAGACATTGAACGAGAAAGTTTTTATGATTGTTTTTTCTATATATTATATGAAAAAAAGACGCTAGATTTTTCATCAATTTGATTGAATTATTAAGCAATTTTATTGAGTTTTGAGGTATCCTCTTTATCTGTTATTGTGTGTTCTATATAAGTAATATAGTGGTGAGTGTTTGGATTTTTATTAACGCTTTATTTATAAATTCTCCTCCTATATTACAAGGGGGTTTTCTTACATTTTTCTTGTATTGTTTTAAGCAGTATTAAGGGGTTGTCGTTCCCAAAAATCACTTCTTCTACAGCAATGAATTCACATCCAGTCTTTAAGACTTCATCAAAGGTTGAAAAATCGCTTCCTGCTTGCACAACAGCAGGGATTTCCATAATTTCTGCCCACCATGTTGCTAACTGGAGATTGCGGGGGTGCGCTTGGGGTTTTTTATCAGCCCCGAGTTTTCCAAAGAACAGGTAATCCACACCTGTTTCCGCTGCAAGCATAGCACTATGGCGATTGCGTAGATTGCCAAAGCCTATGATTTTTTGTTCCTTTTGCTGATTTTTGAAGCTTTCAAGAGCGTTAAGATCATCTTCTATGTGTAATCCATCAGCCTTTATGCGCCCAGCAATGCGGCTGTCACCCGCGATGAGAAGAGCGGCATCATTATTTTGAATATCTTCTGCGTAAATTTGCGCTTGTTGTTGCAAAAAAGAGCTATCATCTTTCAACTTTTCAGAATCATAGAGGATGACGCATGCAAAAGACTTTGTTTGCAAAATTTGCTGCAAAAATGTGTGTGGGGTGTTGCGCCGAACATCAAGTGTTAAAATCAACTGAGGGAAAAGAGGTGGATCAATTGGTTTATTTTTTTGTTGTGTCATGTCAAATCCCTGTTTCTTAGAAAAAATAACGCTTAAAAATTAAAGTTTCATTCTATTATGCTTATTTGCGATGAAACTGACCACCATTTTCACCTAATTTAAAGGATTTGTGGGTGTGTGGAAGCCTGTTTATGAGAAATGAGAGTGTTTTTAAGCATAATATGTCGCCTTTTTGTTGTGATACACGTATGGACGCTTTTCGTTCTTTTGCCTTTAAAAAACTTTTGCTTTTAAAAAAATAAACGCTTAAAATGAAACTTGACTCTTAAAAATTAAAATTTCATCCTGTTCATGCTTGTTGGCAATAAGGGTAAGCACCATTTTTATGGGACTTCAAGGGGTTTGTGACGTGTGGGAGTCCACTGATGAAATACCAAGGTATTCTTGAGCATAATACTCAACCTTCTCATCGTGATACACGCATTGATGTTTTTCGTTCTTTGGCCTTATTGACGATTTTCATCAACCATATTCCCAGAACGATCTATGAGTCTTTTACTCATAGAAATTTCGGTTTTTCTGATTGTGCAGAAGTGTTTGTTTTGCTTTCAGGGATTGCTCTTGGGTTAAGCTTTCATGGACGATTACAGCAAAAATCCTTTGCTTTTATTATCCGAAAACTTTGGTACAGAGCTCTGCAGCTCTATGGTGCATATCTTTTTACTACTTTTGTCACGTTAAGTCTTTTTTTTGCTGCCTTTTTATTATGGCGAACAGAAAAACTTTTATCGATGAACAATGTGGGACTCTTTTTTAAAGAGCCTGGTATCGCATTTTTGAGTACCTTAAGCTTTGGGCATCAATTGGGATATAATAATATTCTTCCTCTTTATATCGTTTTGATGTTTTTTGCGCCTTTTATCCTTTATTTGAGTTGTAAGCAGACAAAATGGCTGCTTTTGGGCTCCTTTACATTGTATCTTATCTGCGGATTTTACAAAATTGCTCCTCCTTCTTATCCTTTAAAGGGAAAGTGGTTTTTAAATCCTTTGTCTTGGCAATTCTTATTTGTCATAGGATTGACCAGTACTTTAGCGCTTAAACAAGGAAAAAAAATCGCTTTTCAGTCTTTTTGGATTGTTTGTGCGGCAGCGTATCTCTTGTTGGCGCTGTTATGGGTTCGCTTAAATTGGTGGGGCATTTTGGGGTGGCTTGGCTGGTCTTCCCCATTGTTGAACTTTAATAAAACCTTTTTAAGCTTGCCACGTTTACTCCATGTTCTTGCATTAGCCTTTCTCATTCTTTCTTTGCCGCGCATCAATAAATGGTTTTATGTCTCTCAGAAACATCCTTTAGCAATTTTAGGAAAACATAGTTTACTGGTCTTTGTAACGGGAACCATTTTTGCGATGTTTGGACAAATTATAAAAACAGTGATGACAGAAACGGTTTTTTCCGATACCCTCTTAATAATAACGGGTATTGCTTTGCAATTTGGAGTCGCTTATTATTGTGAAAAACGGCAATCTTGGCAGTGGTCATTTTCAAGGAAAATGATCCGTTTATAAAAAACATTCCTATAGTGTTTGTTGGGCACGTTAACCTTAGTATAAAAAGTGCGTTGCGCAAAAAAATTAAAAGAGGTAGCAGTTTTAAAAAAAAGCGTTCTACACAGCAACAAAAGAAACTTTTTAATACTCTGTTCGTTGAAGAGTGTGATTTTGTGCTGATACTTGGAGTATAAAAGCGTGAGTGTACATAAACGTCCATATGATGAACCTATTATCATGATTGAGCATAATGCTTTTGAAAATGCTTTCAATCGTCTCTATGAAGAAACAATGGCGCTGATTGAAAAAACCGCAGCGTATATTGACTCAGAAGGGAAATTAGTGGCACGTTCCCTTTCGACAGAGGTTTCTGCAATCTATGCAAAAGAGGCTATGTATTTAAGTACACGACTTATGCAAATTGCCTCTCAACTCCTTCTTCTTCGAGCAGAGCGCGAAGGGGAAATGTCGTCAGAACAAATAAAAAAAGAAATTGTAAAAGTGTCACTTCATACACCGACATTGGAACTTGAAACCCCTCATTGGCATGAATTGCCAGAAATTTTTCGCCAATTTGTTTCTCATTCATTGCGTTTAGAAGCACGCATAACCTATATGCGTGCTGGGTGGGAAACTGCGGCCTCCTGTGATTTAGAAGATGATAATCCAGTGGGAAAACAAATCGAATTGCTCAAAACAGCCTTTGGGCGTTCTTAGAGGTACTCCCTTGCTTTGTGCGAAGGGGAAATGTCATCAGAACAAATAAAAAAAGAAATTGTAAAAGTGTCACTTCATACACCGACATTGGAACTTGAAACCCCTCATTGGCA
>NZ_JBHILQ010000004.1:0-41232 GCF_042193395.1 Bartonella sp. TT29SHDZB | reverse complement strand
TGAATTGCCAGAAATTTTTCGCCAATTTGTTTCTCATTCATTGCGTTTAGAAGCATGCATTTTTTTCATTTAGAGATGCTGCTGTAGTTTAAGCACTTTGGTCAATAAGCGGTGGCTGTAGTTTAAGCGATGATAATCCAGTGGGAAAATAAATCGAATTACTGAAAACAGCTTTTGGGGGTGTTTTGAGAAGAATAGCGCCTTGCTTCTTTCTTGCGATATTTAGAGCAGTATACCCATTTTTTTTACAACCGAAATTTCACAATTAAAACTAATCTAGAGTGTTTTTTTTCTGCCTAATTTCTATTTGGCGTAGAAATATCTTGAGCTTATAGCTTAGAGGGGGTGTATAAGTATTGATTTCGAATATGGCATGGGATGGAGTATGGTTGGTCTTATGGAAATCGACTTTGGTTGATTGCAGCTGGAACACTTTCTGTTGATCTATCGTGTGATTTTGTTTTGGCTCTGATAATGATCTGGCTCTAAGATAGAGCAGGGGTTTGTACATCAATTTATTTATGCTCTATAATTTATGCCTATAAAGCTGCTGTAAAGTGTGTGTTAATGAGGATGATACACATTGTTACAGTTTTTGGGCTTCTTTTGTTTTGAATGGAAGGTATTTTCCCTCGCGTAAAATAAAATATCCAAAATAAAGTGCCATATAATGAATGTCCCATGGGTTCCCTGTGCCCCCATGCATGTTCCTCTCTATGAAATGTCCCTCTCTACGCGATGTCATTGTGGTGTGATGGGTATATTCAAAAACACCTCTCAGTTCTTATTCACATCCGTTGAGCCTCTCTCATCTTTACGCTTGCAAAGGAAAAAGCCGGCACGATCATCATCTTTGCCAGTCCCCAATGTTGCGGTAGCCTTTGGAACTTGAGACAATTCATTAGAGGCATTTTTAGTCCTTTCTTGTACAGTTTCACTCTATACGGCAATCCCACGTTTCATATGTAAGAGAATGGTTTTGATTGCTTCAATATAAACAGATTTGTAATGAGAAAATCTTAGGATATTCGGGATTCTTATGCAACATACAAAATAATTAATTATCTTTATAAATCAACGTGTTGAGTTATAATGATAGCGTCATGCTATAATGTAAAAAGTTTTCGCAAAGTGTGTACCATCCATTGCATAGCCTCTTTACACATTATGAATGTGCAATCCAGCACTGATCTATTTGCTCGCTTGCGATGTTTAACCGTTATGGCATTGGATATGATATAGAAAGGGAATTTTTATGCTTTAGAGGGTGCTTGATCGGGTGCTTGCTTGTGGTGTGTGAATGGTTTTGATTGATTTCAGTTACGCTTCATAAAGTATGTTTCATAAAGATGCTGTTCGTTGCGTGTTATAATTGTATAAATTTGGGGGGATGATTATCTTTTTACTGGTTTTGTCTTGTACTGCTGTTTTCTTTGTGGTCTTGTCTTTATTCACATCTTTATTCACATCTTTATTCACAGGGGGGAAAAGTGTATAGACTGTAGTTTATGGCAGAGACGATTCGTATTATAGGCATTGATCCCGGATTACGGCGTACAGGGTGGGGCGTTATCGATGTTGTGGGTAATCGTCTTCAGTTTATTGCAGCAGGGACGGTTTCTTCTGATGTAAAGTGTGAGCTGGCTTCCAGACTATGTCAGATCCACAAAGGTCTTTCAGAGGTTGTGCATCAATTTATGCCTCATGAAGCTGCTGTAGAACATGTGTTTGTCAACAAAGATGCTACAGCAACTTTAAAACTTGGGCAAGCGCGTGCAATTGCACTGCTGGTTCCTGCGCAAGCCAATCTTCCTGTTTTTGAATATGCGCCCAACAAAGTGAAAAAATCGGTTATTGGGGTTGGACATGGGGCTAAAGAACAAATCCATATGATGGTCAAAGTTCTCCTCCCACGGGCTGAATTTGATAGCAGTGATGCGGCTGATGCTCTTGCTCTTGCTCTTTGTCATAGTATGCACCGTAACAGTATTGACCGATCTTATCAGGCAAGGATAGCGATATGATTGGGGTGGCAACATGATTGGCAAATTAAAGGGCACCCTTGAACATATCTTTGATGATCATATCCTTCTTGATGTGCACGGTGTGGGGTATGTTGTTTTTGTGTCAAATCGGCTGCGTCCTTCTTTGCCCTCTGTTGGGGAGGCGTTAAGCCTTTTTATTGAAACGCATGTTCGGGAAGACGCAATTCGCCTTTTTGGTTTTGCGACAAGAGCGGAACAGGAGTGGTTTTGTCTTCTACAAAATGTTCCTGGAGTAGGGGCAAAGGTTGCTTTGGCAATCTTGGGTACTTTATCGCCAGATGAACTTGCACAGGCTATTGCTTTAAACGATGTTGCGATGATTAGTCGAGCGCCGGGCGTTGGTAAAAAAGTCAGTGAAAGAATTGTGGGTGAACTGAAAAGTAAAACACTCCCCTTTGAACAAGCGGTCAAGACTGTTTCGGTTTCTCAGCGTGAGATGACCAATCAACCTGCGCATGATGCGCTTTCCGCGTTGATGAAGCTAGGGTTTGAACGGGAGCATGCATCCCGTGCTCTTGCTCTTGCGATGAACGCTCTTGAGGGCGAAACTGTTTCTTCTGCCCTGCTGATCCGCCATAGTCTCAAATTGCTTTCTTCTCCTACTTAAAATCAAGGTAACAATGCATAAAGATGAAGATAAACGCCTTCTGGGTTCCGCCCCCCTTCCTAACGATCCAGATCGTTCCTTAAGACCACAAGTTCTCGATGACTTTATTGGTCAAGAAGCGGCACGGGCTAATTTAAAAATATTTATTGAAGCAGCAAAAACGCGGCAAGAAGCGCTGGATCATGTTTTGTTTGTAGGACCACCGGGGCTGGGAAAAACAACGCTTTCACAGATTATGGCAAAAGAATTAGGCGTTAATTTTCGCTCTACTTCAGGGCCGGTCATCGCTAAAGCAGGAGATTTAGCCGCTCTCTTGACCAATCTTGAAGAACGTGATGTCTTGTTTATTGATGAAATTCATCGCTTAAATCCGGCGATTGAGGAAATTCTTTATCCAGCCATGGAAGATTATCAACTTGATTTGATCATTGGGGAGGGGCCGGCCGCACGCTCGGTGAAAATTGATCTGGCTAAATTTACTTTGGTAGCGGCAACCACACGTTTGGGGCTTTTGACCACACCGCTGAGAGACCGTTTTGGCATTCCAATTCGTCTCAATTTTTATACGATAGAAGAATTGGAATATATTGTGCAGCGTAATGCGCGGCTTTTTGCCGTCAAGATCAGTGATGATGGTGCCCATGAAATTGCACGCCGAGCACGGGGGACCCCTCGTATTGCCGGACGGCTTTTACGGCGCGTTTGTGATTTTGCTTTGGTTAAACAAGCAAAACAAATTGACCAAAAAATTGCCGATGAAGCGCTTTCGCGCCTTGAGGTTGATCATCTTGGGCTTGATCCGCTTGACCGCCGCTACTTGCTCCTGATTGCGGAAACTTTTTTAGGGGGACCGGTGGGGATTGAAACAATTGCTGCTGCTTTATCAGAACCACGCGACGCCATTGAAGATATTGTTGAACCGTATTTGCTCCAACAAGGTTTTATTCAAAGAACCGCTCGTGGACGCATTCTAACTGAAAAGGCTTGGAGCCATTTAGGGCTTTCTGCTCCAGCCTCTACAACGTCTATACAAAGGCGTTCTCAACTTTCTGATGCTCAAGACAATTCATCACTTCAGACGTCTTTATGGGATGGGGAAGATGACTAAGGCATCCCTTTATTAAAAGAAACTATTTGAACATTTTATAGCAAGGTCATAAAATACAAGAGATGTGCTGCCTTTAACATATTCTGGTCGAAAAGGTTTGTCCCTGGTGAGGGGTTGTGCTTTTGCTTTTCACAACTTCAACACAAAAATGTGTTCAATCTTTTGATTGATAAACAATTTGCTATATTAGCTATATTAGATGATTTTATGGGATATGAAGTCGATGACAGAAATAACACCTTTTAAGAGCAATCATACAAACGCTTTTCATAATTTTCAAGTCCGCGTTTATGTTGCGGATACAGATTTTTCCGGTGTGGTTTATCATGCGCGTTATCTTGAGTTTTTTGAACGAGGACGTTCAGAGTTTTTACGGGATACCGGTTTTAATAATAAGATGTTAGCAGCAGGGGGTGAGGGGGAAAAACTATTTTTTGTTGTTCGTCATATGGAAATTAATTTTTCAAGACCAGCTAAAATTGATCATCTTTTAGTTGTTAAAACACGTGTTACTCATATCCAAGGGGCCCGCTTTTTTATGGAGCAATCTATTTTGCATGAGGCGATTACGTTGGTAACAGCCAAAGTTGAAATTGCTCTGATTAATGAGGAGGCAAAACCGCGACGTTTACCCAAAGAGCTTTTTGCAAAAATACTTGGTTAAAAATGTGCTTCATTGAAACAGCCGCTTCAGGAGAGATCAGCAGATATAAAGTAATCTATAATCTAAGACTATACATTTATTATAGCCTAAATGTTTTCCAATAAGGTTATATGATACAGCAAAAGAAAGCACCTCTGCTACAATAACTACAATAAATTGAAGATGATATCCCACAAAATTAAACACGCTTCATCCATGTTATGATTCAAAATCAATGTCATATCATCCATTTTCTGCTATAAGCTCAAGATATTTTTCTTTCTTTTGAAGAAAGGTTTGTTGGTATCAGAAAACAGCGAAAAGTACAAAATATAAAAAGAAATAAAAATGTATATACCCAGCAACATATTGCAATAAAGTGATAATAAGCTATTAGGTCGAAAATTGTCTCAAAACACCCAAAGGGTGTTTTTAAGCAATTTGATTTGTTTTTTTACTGGATTATCATTTGGCATCATAAGAGCGCGTCTCTCATCCATTTCTATCTATAATGCATCACTTTATGTGCGCTTCTAAGCGTAGTGAATGAGTGAGAGATCAATGTATATAAAGCAGAAATGTATTCTTGATTTAAAGTTTCAAAAGCATATTAGTCTATATAATATATTGACTGAGAAAGATAAATTATCACTTCTCACGGGCACAAACCCCAATAGAGGAATAGAATAAAATACTTTCATTTCAAATCTGTTCATGTTGAAACAATTAAAATCATTTGCTTATACATCATAAGAGAGCAATATAAATCATTGAAAAAAATTGAAAAAATGTTCCTTATGGATCATTCTCAATGCAATAATGATCAAATATCGCAAGTGAGAAAGAGAGCGAAGAAGCTGGTTTTCATGAAGTAAAGATATGAAAAGGCTTTTTTCATATCACAGAAGCTTTTACGTTATACCATAGTGCCAGAGAGATGATAGGCATTGAAAGAGGCAAATTCACAACACAATGAGATTACATGAGACTTACACTAGATTATATAGGACTTATAGGGGGCCTGGGTGAGGTGCATTGTTGTGAGGCGTTTTAGGGTGGTTTAGTGTCGTTTTTTTGCCCGATGGTGTGATCTTATTAAAGAATGAGAGAAACAATAGCCTGAGGCAAAGCATAATTTTTCATGATGATAACATATTTATTTACAATGATAATTTACGGCGTTGTCACTTTCAGATAATTCTGAAACTTGTAAAATTTTTTCTTTTCAAGCTCTATTGCCGCGAATTAATCAAAAACATTTTCTTACATGTCACAAGTGGGGTTGGTGAGTGGATACAAAAATACTTAAGAAAGGAATAAAATACCTCTTACGAATCTTTTCAAGTGCTAAGACTTATCACTGTATTTTAAGCTGGAAATGCGTATGATGATTTAGCGTTCTTTTCATGAGCGTAAAGATGGTGGTGCATAATAGATTTAATATCATGCATTTTTATATCTTTTATTTTTATAGTATTTATGGAGAAGTTCTTATCGTTATATTTTTCATAAATGCTGTTGTGAAATGAGGAGGGGCCTGCATTGAGGGATGTCTCTCGTCATCACTTTTTAAGGAAATTTAAGAAACAAGTCTTGTTTTAGCGCATGGATTTATGTGAGACTAGAGTCTTTACTTAAATTTAGAAACTATAAAATAATCTGTTTTATAAAATTTAAAAAATGCATCTTTCATTTAGAGGGACAAAAATTATGCCGCATTTAGAACTAACGAATCCAGAAACAATTGGAATGTTGCATTTGTTTATGCAAGCGAGTTGGATCGTGAAAGGTGTTATGATTGGGTTGCTGCTCGCTTCTATCTGGAGTTGGGCAATTATTTTTGATAAAATTTTTACGTATCGGAGAATACGGCGTGAAATAAAGCAGTTTGAACGCACATTTTGGTCTGGCAAAGCGCTAGAAGATCTTTATGCATCATGCAAAAGTCAACGTACCAATAGTATATCCGCAGTTTTTATAGCAGCAATGGTTGAATGGAAAAAATCTCTTGAAAAAGGGACCCATACATCGAAAAGTTTGCAGAGCAGAATTGATAAGGCTATGGATTTGACGCTGGGACGTGAAAGTGAAAAAATAGAATCAAAATTAAGTTTTCTTGCGACACTGGGATCTGCGGGACCTTTTATCGGACTTTTTGGAACAGTTATTGGTATTATGGAGTCTTTCCTTTCTATTTCAGCTTCTCAAAATACGTCACTTGCCATTGTCGCGCCAGGGATTGCAGAAGCGCTTTTGGCAACCGCTATTGGTTTGTTTGCAGCAATTCCTGCCGTTATTGCTTATAACAAGTTGACTCATGAAAGTGCGCGCATCATTGCACAAATAGAAAATTTTGCCGATGAATTTTCAACAATTGTATCGCGGCGTATTGATGAAACACGCACAGCACCTTCCTCTTTATAAAAAGGAGCTTATCCATGGGCCTTTCTGTTGCTTCTTCTTCTCGCAAAAATACACGTAGGCGGCATCATTCACGAAGCCAACTGATGAGTGAGATCAATGTCACTCCTTTTGTGGATGTCATGCTGGTCTTGTTGATTATTTTTATGGTCTCTGCCCCTCTTTTAGTAAATGGTGTTCCTCTGGACTTACCGCGGAGTCAAGCGGGTCCCGTACGAGCTCAAAAAACACCCCTTACGGTTTCACTTGACGCGCAAGGGCGCTTTGCCATTAATCAAGATTATTATGAAACGTCACAGGCCCTGATTGCACACCTGAAAACTCTTCTGGAAGCAGATGCTACACAAAAAGATCAACGAGTTTTTGTGCGGGTTGCTAAAACTGTTGAATATCAGCAAGTATTAAAACTGCTGGCGGATATTCAAAAAGCGGGGTTTTCTCAAGTTGCGTTAGCAAGTCTAGCACAATAAATAATAAGTAATAAAATTTCGCATAACTGATTGTTTTTAAGATGTTTTTTAAATAGCATAGAGTGATTAAAAATGAAAAAATGTAAGGCATAAATAAGGCATAAAGAATGAACAAAGACTCCTATCATAGCATGAAACGAGGCTTGGCTTTATCCCTTGTGGTCCATGTCATTTTTCTCAGTTGGGGAGCCATTCAGTTTACAAGCTCTGTCTCTTTACCACAACCATTGGAAGCAATTCCTATTACTCTTGCTCCTTTGGTGGACGAGTTTTCTTCTCAACAAGGAGCCGTGAAGGCTCCTATCCGTGCAATCCCTGCCGTTAAACCAACTATGCAACCACAAGAGAAAGAAGATGCACGCCATATTGGAGAGGGACAAATAGATAGTCTTGCACCGTTTCAACCAAAGGAAAAGCTGCTCCCCGTTGAGACAACACCGCCGCCACCAAGCGAAAATACGCCGGATACATCTGCACCAGAACTTACAAAACCAGAATTATTAGAAGCAAAAACAGAGGATGCGCCCAAGGTTGCGCCTGAGACGCCTTTGGAGACACTGGAGGATGCGCCCAAGGTTGCGCCTGAGATGCCTTTGGAAGCACTGGAGGATGCGCCCAAGGTTGCGCCTGAGACGCCTTTGAGAGCGCCGGAGGATGCGCCCAAGGTTGCGCCTGAGACGCCTTTGGAAGCACCACCGGAGGATGCGCCCAAGGTTGCGCCTGAGATGCCTTTGGAAGCACTGGAGGATGCGCCCAAGGTTGCACCTGAGATGCCTTTGGAGGCACCACCGGAGGATGCGCCCAAGGTTGCGCCTGAGACGCCTTTGGAGGCACCGGAGGATGCCTCTAAGGTTGCGCTCAAGCCTGCGCACAAAAATGAAGAGATGATATCGCCAAAAGAATTGGCTCCAACGGTCCCAAAAGTACCAGAAGAGCAGATTGTTCATCAAGCGCCCAAAATTGTGCTTCCAAAAAAATCTCTTCTTCCACAGTTTAAACCAAAGTTTGACGGAGAATTTCCAAAGAAGAATGAGGCTGCATTGAATCAAAAGACGCCAAAGCTTAACAAGAAAAACCAAGAGGAACAGACCATTGAAGATATTTTAGCTCTGGAGGAAAATAATTTGCTCAATCGTGCGCGGTCACAAGGAGGGGGGGCAAAACGTTCTCATACACCAGAAGCTTTGGGTGCAAGAAAAAATATTAATGATACCACAAAAATGGCACAAACATTGGTCAATATTGCGGGGGGATGTATTCAACAGAAGCTTAAACTTGTGGCGCTTGGCGGCGATTTAAAAAACCGTCCGGTTGTGCGGTTGCGATTTTACTTAGACCGTGAAGGGATGGTTGTGGGTGATCCTATCATTGATCCCGTAAGCGGCCTTGAGAGTCAACAAGCTATTATGATAAGGCAGGTATATGCTGCTGTCTTTTCATGCCAACCTTATGCAGATCTGCCACGTGATCAATATGATCTATGGGGGCAAGGTTTTGACTTTAATGTTGATCCCCTCCAAGAAATAAGATGATAAACGAGAAAAAAGCGCTTAACGAAAGGACACATTCTATGATGACTATAACGAGACATAAAGTTTTTGCTTGGTTTATTGTCACTTGTGGGTTGTGGCTTTCAAGTATTTCATCCGGTTATGCGCAATTGAAAGGAACTATTTCGAGCGCTGATTTTAATCCCATTCCCATTGCAATTACAGACTTTATTTCCAATGATTCGATTGGGTTGAAAATATCTGCTGTGGTGACAGCCGATCTTGAACGGTCGGGGCTTTTTTTACCACTTGATAAAGAAAATTTTTTTGAAAACATTTCTAATCCTAATAAACAACCGCATTTTGCTTCTTGGCAGAAAATAAAAGCGCAAGGTTTAGTTACTGGGCAGGTCATGAGAGAAGTCGATGGACGTTTGAGGGTCGACTTTCGTTTATGGGATGTTTTTGGACAAAGGCAATTGAAAGGACGGCGTTTTTATACTGCGACAGAACGTTGGCGGCGTGTGGCACATATGATCGCAGATGAGATCTATAGTGAGATGACAGGAGAAAGTGGTTATTTTGATACACGAATTGTTTTTATCGATGAAACAGGCCCCCAAAATGCGCGCATTAAACGCTTAGCAATGATGGATCAAGATGGCGCAAATTTGATTTATATGTCTGATGGAAGTGAATTGGTGCTTACACCGCGGTTTTCTCCAAAAAGACAAGAAATGACCTATATGGCTTATGAGGACAATCAAGTACCTCATGTTTATCTCCAACAAATTGAAATGGGGCAAAGAGAGTTGATTGGAACGTTTAATAACATGACAATTGCTCCACGTTTTTCTTCTGATGGACAAAAGGTTATCATGAGTTTGTTACAAAATGATGGGAGTGCCAATCTTTACACCATGGATTTACGAACCCGTACGATGACGCGACTTACAACAACTTCTGCTATTGATACTTCTGCTTCTTATTCACCGGATGGAAAACAAATCGTCTTTTCTTCAGATCGTAGTGGAAAGCCGCAAATCTATAAAATGAATGCGGATGGGAGTGATATTCAACGTATTTCTTTAAACGAGGGGAGTTATTCAACACCTATTTGGTCTCCACGGGGTGACTATATCGCCTTTACAAAACAATTAAACGGACAATTTTCTATCGGTGTTATGCGCCCTGATGGACAAGGAGAACGAATTTTAACCACAGGGTTTCACAATGAAGGACCAACTTGGGCCCCCAATGGTCGTGTGCTGATGTTCTTTCGCAAAAATCCCGGTATGGGACCAAAAATCTATACGATTGATATTACGGGTCGCAATGAACGTCAATTACCCACCCCCAATGATGCTTCAGATCCAGCATGGTCGCCTTTGCTCAATATACAATAAAACAAAATGCTTAAAAACAGAATATAGAAGGAATACAGTCTCAAGTTTACACAATCTCAATAGTTTTTAATTATTTAAAAGAAGGAATTGATTATAGTGGGCATGGGGAGTTATGTAGGTTTCATCTATCATCTACGGTTGTTGATCGATAATGGAATTTCCTTGGGGGAAAATGCTTAAAAAAATTCAAAACAATACCTTGAAAAAATAGAGCCGAAAATTCTGAGATCTCTAGATTTCAACTTTTTATTCAAAGTGTCGCTATATATATTTTTTTAAACTTCCTCTTCAATTTTGTTTGTGAAGAGTTTGGTCTTGTCAGGGGGCTGTTGCTCTCTGATGTGTTTTATTCAAGTACGCGGTTGTTTTAGGTCTGAATATTGATTGATTGGTAAGAGCAAAAGGACAGATTTTTAAGATAAATGACGTTATTTTAGAAATATACGATATCATAAAGTTAATGCCATAAAGTCAAAAATTTATTTGCAACAGATTAGAGAGATGTACCGGCTTTTTGTACAATACTTTGCTAAACAATCAGCTCTGGCTTTCCATTTGCTTATTTTTATTCTGTGATGTTGTAAAAACACTGTCCTTTGAAGTGTGGTGATATAGGGCGTATAAATAGGACGTATAAACCTCCTTGATATATTCTAAGTGTTTTTAAGTGCGTGGCGAATATTTAGGGGAGTGCATGTTTGTTGAGCCTTAAGTTTCAAGTGAATTTTATGAGTGATTCGTCATAGGAATACGTTAGGAAAATCCGAATTGTTTACAGGCTAGATCATTTTCATCACTTGAGGGTGGGGAGGTTAATCTTAAAGAACAACAAGATCGAATAGAGAGGGGATATAGGGATAATCTTTGGGGCATGTAAGAAAGGTGTGAGACTACAGAGTTTTGTATGCTTTCTTTTTGGGATTATGTTTTCTGCGATTGATTGTGGTTTTTTGTTGCACCAATGGCTTACCCCGCTATTGACGCGGGGCTTTTATATGTGCGGATAAAGAAGAAGAATGACAAATGCTTTTGAAGCTCTCATGAATGAAGAGAGGGCTTGTGCAAATGATGGAAATTATACAGATAATTTTGCCAAAATCTCATCACTGACATCAAAATTGGCATAAACATTTTGCACATCATCATCTTCTTCTAATGTTGAAATCAGTCGTAAAACGGACAAAGCTTTTTCTTCATCTATTGGTGCAAGGGTGGTGGCTTTCCAAATTGTTTTAATCGATTCTGCTTCACCAAGTTTTGCTTCAAGCATTTTTGAAACTTCACCAATATCTTCAAATGCGCAGGTAATATGATGTCCGGTTTCTTCTGATTGCACATCTTCGGCACCGGCTTCAATTGCTGCATCCATGATGTTATCGGCTGTTCCTGCTTCTGGCTTATAGATTATTTCACCAATCCGATTAAACATGAAACTGACCGATCCTGTTTCCCCTAAGGCTCCTCCTGATTTTGTGAAGGCGGCGCGCACATTTGAAGCGGTGCGGTTGCGGTTATCGGTTAAAGCTTCAACAATGACGGCAACGCCACCTGGTCCATAGCCCTCATAGCGTACTTCATCATAATTTTCGACATCGGTGCCTGACGCTTTTTTAATCGCGCGTTCAATATTATCTTTCGGCATCGATTGTGCTTTGGCATTTTGAACAGCCAGCCTTAAACGTGGATTCATGGCTGGATCAGGAGCACCTTGTTTTGCTGCTACGGTAATTTCGCGCGCAAGCTTAGAAAATATTTTCGAGCGCATAGCATCTTGACGCCCTTTACGGTGCATAATATTTTTAAATTGTGAATGGCCTGCCATAGTTTTCCTTCCTGTTTGAGGGCTTTCTTTCCAGTTGGACACTCTTTAGAATTTAAGGCGATAAAGCTCGCATCCCACCAGAATAAATGTGCCACAGCATGAGGTGAAATAATCGAATAAACCCTTTATAAGAAAATTCATCTTAAAGGTAAAGACACCTTAGTTGAGGATCATTACAAGAGAGATCTCTTGTCGTTGAGCAAAAATAACGCTATAACAGAATGTAATTTCATAGCAAAATGGTTTATTCCATCCGCGCTTTGTTTTAGGAGTGGTTGGAGAGACCTAAACATATAAAAAAGTTCCAGTGCTCTTGAGTGGGCGGTAACCTGCCTCATAGAAGAGGCGCAGAAGAGGATTTATAAAAATGGCAACGCAACTTTTGATGCCCAAAGCAACAGCTGTTTGGTTGGTTGATAATACAGCTCTTTCTTTTGATCAGATTGCAGAATTTTGTAAATTGCATGTCTTGGAAGTAAAAGCTATTGCCGATGGTGATGCGGCTTATGGTATTAAAGGTTTAGATCCGATTAGTTCTGGGCAATTGACGCGTAGTGAAATTGCACGGGTGGAGGCTGATCAAAATGCACGCTTGAAAATTTCTCAATCGAGGGTGCATATTCCTGAAAAAAAACGTAAAGGGGCGCGCTATATCCCTCTTTCTCGACGCCAAGATCGTCCCAATGGTATCTTATGGTTGGTTACGAACCATCCCGAGTTGAAAGATGCACAAATTGCACGGTTGATTGGGACAACAAAAGCGACAATTGAACAAATCCGCCTTAGAACCCATTGGAATAGTGCAAATTTGGTTCCTCTTGATCCTGTAGGGCTTGGTTTGTGTTCGCAAATCGATTTAGATTTTGAGCTCCAGCGTGCGGCGAAAAATCGTCCTGTTGCAGCAGAAGAAGATAGGTCGTTGCTTCCCGCTTCTCTGACGGAAAACGCTGCTCTAGAGGAAAATGAGGGTGAAGACAATCTGCATAAGACTTTTGACGCTGATAAAGTTTTTGCAAAGCTGAACGCGCTGCAAAAAAATCGTCAAGATCAAGATCAAGATGATGCATAAAAAACCATGACGCATAAGGGAAACATTTCTTATAGAAATGTTAGAGGAATGGCTGAAGAGAAGGAAAATTGGCAGAGACTTAAAAGTAAAAATGATGACCAAAAAAATAGAAAAAATTTCGTCTTCATTAGGAATTAACGGTTATTCTTAAAAATATTTTTAAGAATTGACCCTTCTTTACGAAATTCAAGGAGAAACGGACTATGCGCTCTACCAAAAAAACCATCTCTCATTCCTTAGCTATCCTCTTTCTTTTCTCACTATGCTTGGGTGGGTGTGGCAAAAAAAATGTCGGTGCACTTAACGGTATGAATGGCGCTTATATGAATGATGCTGGTTTGAATCAGATGTCACCAGGTTCAGGACAAGAATTTACGGTTAATGTGGGTGATCGCGTGTTTTTTGGTCTCGATTCTTCTTCACTTGATGCTGATGCTGAACGTATTTTAACGCGCCAAGCAGAATGGTTGCTTCATTATCCTTATTATTCTATTATGATCGAAGGTCATGCTGATGAGAGGGGAACACGTGAATATAACTTGGCACTTGGACAGCGCCGTGCTGTTGCTGTGCGAAACTATTTGGTGTCTCTTGGTGTGTCTGCACAACGGATTCAAACAATTTCTTACGGAAAAGAAAGACCTGTAGCGGTATGTGATGATATTTCCTGTTGGAATCAAAATCGACGTGCTGTGACAACGTTGAGTGACATGAATAGTCATTAAAAATAAGATTGTTTGTTTCAATTATTTAATAAGCTCTTAAGGGGAAAAAAGAATGTATCGTAAAATCAATTGGAAAACACTCTTTTATATGGGGGTTTTCATAGCTTGTTCTACTTCACTTGTTCAAAGTGCGGCACGAAAGGCTTCCGAATATCCTGCACATGATACGGATAAAGTTGATGCAGTTGATAAGGCAACTGATGATGTAAAGAAAGCACCTGAAGCCGCTGATAAAGCAGCATCTGATGTGTTGGAAAAAGCCACTGACGCTGTTGATAAGGCAACTGATGATGTAAAGAAAGCACCTGAAGCCGCTGATAAAGCAGCATCTAGCGCGGTGGAAAAAGCTACTGACGCAGTTGATAAGGCAACTGAAGCTGTAAAGAAAGCCCCTGAAGCCGCTGATAAAGCAGCATCTGATGCGGCGGAAAAAGCCACTGACGCAGTTGATAAGGCGTCTGATGCTGTGAAAGAAGCCCCTGAAGCAGCTGATAAAGCAGCATCTGATGCGGCGGAAAAAGCCACTGACGCAGTTGATAAGGCAACTGATGCTGTAAAGAAAGCCCCTGAAGCAGCTGATAAAGCAGCATCTGATGTGTTGGAAAAAGCTACTGACGCTGTTGATAAGGCTGTCGATGCTGTGAAAGAAGCGCCTGAAGCAGCCGATAAAGCAGCATCTGATGTGTTGGAAAAAGCCACTGACGCTGTTGATAAGGCAACTGAAGCTGTAAAGAAAGCCCCTGAAGCAGCTGATAAAGCAGCATCTGATGTGTTGGAAAAAGCCACTGACGCTGTTGATAAGGCAACTGATGCTGTGAAAGAAGCCCCTGAAGCAGCCGATAAAGCAGCATCTGATGTGTTGGAAAAAGCCACTGACGCTGTTAATAAGGCTATTGATGCTGTAAAGAAAGCACCTGAAGCAGCTGATAAAGCAGCATCTGATGTGTTGGAAAAAGCCACTGACGCTGTTAATAAGGCGTCTGATGCTGTAAAGAAGGCACCTGAAGCAGCTGATAAAGCAGCATCTGATGTGTTGGAAAAAGCCACTGACGCTGTTGATAAGGCGTCTGATGCTGTAAAGAAAGCACCGGAAGCAGCTGATAAAGCAGCATCTGATGTGTTGGAAAAAGCCACTGATGCTGTTAATAAGGCTGTCGATGCTGTGAAGGAGGCACCTGATGCTACTGATGAGGCATCTGATGCGGCGGAAAAAGCTTCGGATGTTATGGAGCACCAAGGGATTATTTTAGAGAATCAACAGGCTTTATTTAAAGATTATGATTTAGATAAGCTTTTGCATGAGATACGAGCAGTGCTTGAACATAATAATTTGAAAAATGTTAACAAGCAGTTTCATCGGCTTTTTGATAAACAAGACTCTTCTGTTTATTCTTGTCCCTTTGAAAATGCCGCTGTGGATGAACAAGTTCAGACTGTAAAAGAAGAGATGGAGCAGGACCATAGTACAGGTGATCAGACAAAGGTTGCTGCTGTGGAAGCTAAGGTGGAGAGCCATGACCATGAAAACAGTCAACCTTTTAACAAAGCGCATGATGTAAGTGCTCCAATTGAAGCACAACAGAGTATAGATGGTACTCTTTCTTCTTCCAAAACTTTGTATAAAGAGGGTTATGATTTTATTCGTTCTGCCAACTATGTTGAAGCTGAAAAAACCTTTTGCACTTTTCAAAACCGTTACAAAAAAGATCCTTTAAGTGATGATGCTTTGTTTTGGTTGGCAGAATCTTTATTGGGACAAAAGCGCTATCATGAAGCAGCACAAGTTTATCTTAGGGCATGGTATGCAGATGAAAAGAAGCTCTATACCTCCGAGATTTTGCTAAAATTAGCAAGAAGTATGGTCGCTCTTGAGCCAAATAAAGACGATTGTGCTCATTTTGTGAAAAAATCAAAACGTCAACAAACATTAGCATCTGTTTTTTGTAAACCTGCAAAATAAAAAGCGAGGTCGTTTTCGGTGTGCGTTAGACTGGCAAGAAATCTCTTTAAAACATCGGATTTTATTCAATGTCAGAAGTTGATTCTTGCCGTCTCAGGGGGAAGTGATTCTTTGGCTTTGATGTTTTTGGTCAAAGAACATTTGGAGACTCTCGCATTTCCTCCGGAAATGATTGTTGTCACGGTTGATCATCAATTGCGTAAAGAATCGATGCGTGAAGCAGAAATTGTTGCGGAAATTTGTCGTGCCCATCACATTAAACATATCATTGTACGGTGGGAAGGCGAAAAGCCAAAGACGCATATTGCTTCCAGTGCTCGTGTTGCACGCTATGATCTCTTGGTTAAAGAAGCACAAAAACAAGGTGCATCACTTATTATGACGGGGCATACACTCAATGATCAGGTTGAAACCTATCAAATGCGGTATCAACGTCTCCAAAAGAATAGAGGTGCTTTGTATAGTGAAGCTGTTGCCATGCGTGATGAGCTTTATACCAGTGGTTTTGCTGGTGCGTTGTGCGCTGAAGCCGAGGGTATACGTGATGAGGATCATACCAGAAAAACGAGAAAAAATATTGCCGAAAAAAACTATGGTCCCCTCTATGAGCGCGGTTTATCCTGTATTCCGCGTGAGGCGTTGTTGCATAGAAAAGTGCGGTTGATTCGGCCACTCCTTGGTGTAAAACGCCAAACATTACGGAATTATTTACGCTTACAAGGACAAACATGGATTGATGATCCAACCAATGAAGATCGCAATTTTGAACGTGTGCGCGTGCGTCAATCTCTTTCTCCGCAAAAATTGGCTTATATTGCTCAAAAAATAAATGAAGCCGCATTGCAGCGTCGTCAACAAGCCAAAAATATTGCTGATTTGATCTTAGCGCTGGATATTACAGTCCAACATGGGCGTTGTTTCATAGCAAAGCCTGCGCTATTTTTACAGAAACATTCCAGTTTTCCTTTCGTGGTGGGGCTCTTTGCGGTGCTGATGGGAGGGGGATTTTATTTGCTCCCCAATCAAAAATTAAGCATGCTTGTTCAAAAACTCTGTCTCCATTCTTCAGAAAAGCAGCGTTTTACTTATGCGGGCTCTGTTATTGAATATAACAAAAATGGAATTGCTTTGTGGCGCGAAGGGCGAAATATGAAAGAGGCTATCGTTGAGCCTGACAAAACTTTTATATGGGATGGGCGCTATCAGATTACAAATCATGGATCTGAGGCTATAAAGGTTGGAGCAGCAAATTTAGAACAGCTGAAATTTTTATTAAAAAATAGCGACTTTGAGCTTGAAAAGCCTCATTTTCCCTCTTTACAATCGCTGCTGATGATCTCAAACGATAAAGGGTATGATATTCCAGAGTTGATTTCTCAAGCGGTTGTTTATAAAAATGTTATCATCAAGCGGATTATGGCGCCTTTCGATTGGCTTTCCTCTCGCGAAGATGCTGCGCTGGTGAATGTTGTGGAACCTTTTTTTAATATTGAGGTGAAAAGATAAAGGGAAAATTACTCTAAAAGAAAATAAACAGCTTCTCATCTCTTGGCAAGGGGCTGACAAGGTTATATGTTAAGGGGAACTGTTTGAAATCTAGATTTGATTAAGTGGGCTGAATATGAATTCCAATTACCGCTCTCTCCTCATTTGGGGAGTTATTGCTTTGATTTTGATTGTGTCGTTTTCTTTCTTTAATGGAGATAGTCAACGTTCTGGTGGTGGAGAAGTCTCCTATTCTGAATTTTTGCAAAAAGTTGAGAATAATGAGTTGAAATCTGTGACCATTCAGGGTCAAAAATTAACAGGACAAACCATTGAACATAGAACTATTTCAACCTATGCTCCACGAGATCCAGGTTTGATACAAAAATTGGAAAGCAAAAACGTCAATGTTAAAGCTATTCCTGAAAGCTCTGGAAATAGTATTTTCCTCAATCTCCTCTTTTCCTTGTTGCCTGTTATTATTATCGTGGGGGCGTGGGTCTTTTTTATGCGGCAAATGCAAAATGGATCGCGTGGTGCAATGGGATTTGGGAAGTCAAAAGCAAGATTGCTTAATGAAGCGCAAGGACGTGTTACTTTTAAAGATGTTGCTGGTGTTGAAGAAGCAAAGCAAGATCTTCAAGAAATTGTTGAATTTTTACGCGAACCACAAAAATTTCAACGTTTAGGAGGGCGTATTCCACGTGGTGTTTTGCTTGTTGGTCCTCCAGGAACCGGTAAAACTTTGTTGGCACGCTCTGTGGCAGGTGAAGCCAATGTGCCATTCTTTACCATTTCAGGCTCTGATTTTGTGGAAATGTTTGTAGGTGTTGGGGCAAGCCGTGTGCGTGATATGTTCGAACAGGCTAAAAAGAATGCGCCTTGTATTATCTTTATTGATGAAATCGATGCTGTTGGACGCCATCGGGGTGCTGGACTAGGCGGTGGAAACGATGAACGTGAGCAAACCTTAAATCAGTTGCTTGTCGAAATGGATGGATTTGAGCCTAATGAAAGTATTATTCTTATTGCTGCAACAAACCGTCCCGATGTGCTTGATCCTGCTTTATTGAGACCAGGGCGTTTTGACCGGCAAGTTGTTGTGCCGAACCCTGATGTTTCTGGGCGTGAACAAATCTTGAAAGTGCATGTGCGCAATGTGCCTTTAGCCCCCAACGTTGATCTAAAAATTTTGGCAAGAGGAACACCAGGATTTTCTGGTGCAGATCTGATGAATCTGGTCAATGAAGCTGCTCTTATGGCTGCGAGCCGTAATAAAAGAGTCGTCACCATGCAAGAATTTGAAGATGCCAAAGATAAGGTGATGATGGGCGCTGAACGTCGTTCAACCGCTATGACACAAGAAGAAAAAGAGCTCACTGCTTATCACGAAGCAGGACATGCTATTGTGGCTCTTAATGTGCCGGTTGCTGATCCTGTCCACAAAGCAACAATCGTTCCAAGGGGAAGAGCATTGGGAATGGTGATGCAATTGCCTGAAGGCGATCGCTATTCCATGAGTTATCGTTGGATGATTTCTCGTCTGGCCATTATGATGGGTGGACGCGTGGCTGAAGAATTGAAATTTGGAAAGGAAAATATCACATCTGGTGCTTCTTCTGATATTGAACAAGCAACCAAATTAGCACGCGCAATGATCACACGGTGGGGATTTTCTGATCTGCTTGGAAATGTTGCTTATGGGGATAACCAAGATGAAGTCTTTTTAGGTCATTCTGTTGCGCGAACACAAAATGTCTCTGAAGAAACAGCGCGCATGATTGATATGGAAGTGCGTAAGCTTATTGATGATGCCTATAAAAATGCGACAAATATTTTGAAAACAAAAAGAAAAGAATGGTTTGCTTTGGCACAAGGTTTGTTGGAATATGAGACTTTAACGGGAGCTGAAATTAACGAAGTCATTGCAGGAAAGCCTCCTTCACGCACACAGAAAGATGAGGGTGCTGCGCCACGGGGGTCCTCTGTTCCAAAAACTGGAACGCTCAGAGCAGAGACAACAGTGATTGATGAACAAAATGCTGAAGCAGTCTCTAAAACAGTGCTTCATAAAGTAGAGACCGATAAAGGCGAGGCAGACAAAGCAGAGGCAACTGTTGGGAAAAAAACAGCAAAATCCGGTAATGTTGAGCCTAAGGAGACTCAGTCTAAAGAAGTGCAATCGGATGAGACTGAGAAAAAAGCGCAAAGCACAAAAGCTACTACAAAATCAGTCAATCGCTCTAAAAGTAATGCTGAAAAGAAGTCCAATACTGCGGGAGATGATAAAGAAAAATAAGAACTGTTTAGTATCGCTTGAGTGACGATGTTTTAGGAAAACTGCTAAATTTTTTGAGAAAGGCGCAAGTTTTGTTTGCGCCTTTCTTGTAATATTTGCAAAAATATGGAAGCACAAAATTAAACAAAACCGTTGTATGATGACGGCTTTAGCATGCTACAAGGCGAGGTGGATTGTTGCTTTTCTAATGTGGTAGGAGTTGTGAGGTTAGGCGATAGATTTCCTTGCCTGATGTGGTAGGGTATGAGGTTTGGTGCTGGGTTTCTTTACGGATTTAGCAAGGGTGTGAAATTATCCGTTGGTTGTGTTAAAGGGATGTATAGAGCATTTTGAGGAGATAATATTGCTTTTATGTGTAAGGGTGTAAACATAATTGCTTGAGAGTAGTTTAGATGTGTAGATGGTGAATAGGGGGCTTGATTGTCTAAATGCATGAAGGTTTAATCAATGATCTGATTTTATACGGAGAGCGGGGGGACTATTGTACCAAGGGGGCTTGTTAGGGAGTTAAAAAAGCCAAGGGAAAAAGTAGATATTAAAGGAAAGATGCATGGTGCAAAAATATTTTGGTACAGATGGAATTCGGGGGAAAGCCAATTCATTTCCAATGACACCCGATTTTGCCATGAAAGTAGGGATGGCTGTAGGGGTTTTATTTCGCTCACAACATCAATCTCATCGTGTGGTGATTGGCAAGGATACACGATTATCGGGCTATATGTTGGAAAACGCTTTGGTTTCAGGATTGACTGCTGCGGGGATGGAAGCTTTTTTATTGGGGCCAGTGCCAACGCCTGCTGTTGCAATGCTTTGCCGCTCTTTGCGCGCGGATCTTGGGGTGATGATTTCTGCTTCTCATAATCCGTTCTATGATAATGGAATTAAACTTTTTGGTCCTGATGGTTTTAAGCTTTCAGATGATATGGAAGCGAAAATTGAACAATTGATCGATACAGATCTTTCAAAATCTTTAGCAAGTTCTGCCGAAATTGGTTATGCAAAACGGGTTGAGGGAGATATTTATCGTTATATTGAATATGCCAAACGAACTTTGCCGCGTGATGTTCGCTTAGATACTGTGCGTATTGTTGTGGATTGTGCCAATGGGGCGGCTTATAAAGCGGCTCCCCGTGCTTTATGGGAATTGGGGGCTGAGGTTTTTGCTATTCATGATGAACCCAATGGGACCAATATTAATCAAAAATGTGGGTCAACCGATTTAAGCTCTTTAAAACGAAAAGTGCATGAAGTGCGTGCTGATGTGGGGATTGCGCTTGATGGAGATGGAGATCGGGTTCTCATTGTTGATGAAAAAGCACAAACAGTTGATGGAGATCAATTAATTGCTGTGATTGCTGAAAATTGGCATAAAATGGGACGGTTACGGTGCAATGGTGTTGTCACAACAATTATGTCAAATCTTGGGCTGGAGCGTTTCTTGAACGGCAAAGGGTTGCACCTTGTAAGGACAAAAGTTGGAGATCGTTATGTTGTCGATGCCATGCGCCAAAAGGGATATAATGTTGGTGGTGAGGCTTCTGGCCATATCGTACTTAGTGATTTTGGTACAACGGGTGATGGCTTGGTGGCTGCCTTGCAGATTTTAGCCTGTATGAAGGAAAGCCAAAGCCCTATGAGCCAATTGTGTAAACGGTTTGAGCCTGTACCGCAAATTTTAAAAAATGTAACGGTTAAAAATAAAAATGTTTTGAAAAAAAATTCCGTCAAAACGGCTATTGATCAAGCAGAGAAGCGATTGGGAAAAGAGGCACGCCTCGTCATTCGTGCTTCTGGGACTGAGCCGGTTATCCGTCTTATGGCTGAAGGCGATGCACGAGAAGTGTTGGATGCTGTCGTGACAGAGTTGAAGGATGTTATTATGCATCATGATGTACGCGCGGGGGATGCGCTTGAGGAATCTTGAATGCTGTAAGGGGCAAGCAATCAGCTAATCTTTTGAGAAATAAAAGATGTTTGCTGCGGGAATTATTTGTTGCAATAAAGGGAATGTTTCTAGAATTTGGTAGATCTCAAGCGGGTGACCTTTTGAAATAAAGGGGAGGGTTCCTATGGTGGTTGAGGGGAAAAAGAGAAGGCTAAAGCTTGGGGATTGGTGTGTTCTAGAGAAGGGGAGATCTTGAGAGAGAGGTGAAAATTCTTGAGTTGTACAGGAGAAAGAGCTGGTGAGAGCAGGCAGTCGAAATGGTTATTCAAGAAAAACAGCCGTTGGTGAAGGGGGGTGTGTGATGGCCGAAGTTTATCCTTTATACCTTTCATATAAGGAAGGATTAAGAATTACGTAAAAAAGGGTTCGGCGATTTATATTGGTGAAAGCGATGTCGTTTCGTGGTTTTGTCTTTAATGTTGTTTTGGGATGCACTTCATAAATATGGATTTTTGATTTATCAAAAGCATCTCCTAAAGAACAGTCTCATGATAAAGATTGCGTAAAAGAGTTTCAAACGGCGGTGAAGTTTTTGCAACAGAGACATGTACAAGAGCAAATCATGTGTATGAGCGTACAAGGTTAAAAGATGTGACGCGGGTAAGACAAGGAATAAAATCTTATTTTCATAACTCGATTAAGCCATATGACAAAAGAGAGCTAATCAAAAGAGGTTTAATATGGGTGTGACAAAAGATGTTGTGCGAGCTCGCATAGATAGACATTAAAAAAGAAGCCCATGAAATATTAGCAAGTTTAGGACTTACGGTGTCTGATTTCATCCGGATTGCTTTAACTAAAGTTGTTTATGAAAGAGAATTGCTATTTGATATGTATATTCCTTATGCGGAAACAAACTGTTGAGAAAAGTGACAAGGGTTAAGAGATATAGCTGAAGATAAGTAAGATTTGTTTTGTCATTTGGATATTTGATATTTCTGATCATTTACTTCAAATGAGCTTTTAATTTACATCGTTATCGTTATCGTTATCGTTATCGTTATCGTTATCGTTATCGTTATCGTTATCGTTATCGTTATCGTTATCGTTATTGTTATGGGTGTTTCCGTATATTGAATGATGTATGCAAACCGTGATTGAAATGGCAGCTTATTGAATTTCTGTGAAAGAAGAAGCCATATCGCCTGAATAATTATTTGATATTGTTTCTTTTATTGCTACTCATTCAGATGCTGGTGGTCTTATGCAAGGGTTGAGAGAAAGCCAAGGAAAGTTAGGTTTAAAAGCATAAGAGTAAAAGTGGGGGATATAAGGTTATACCCTTTTTTGGTGGTTAAAATATTCCGGTGTTGATCGAAGATATTTACAGTCAATCATCTTGAGGTAATTTGATAAAATCAGAGAGGAATGCGTTGAAGAAAATTTTTATACTGCGCCTTGATGAATATCGAAAAGAATAATAATGGATAAAGCACATAAAGCAGGATCTTGTATATTACAAGGTGCTCGTGAAGCTCTTGTCTGAAGCTAAAGGTGAAGCGGATACTAAATTTGGTATTTATATTCCTGCAAATGTTGATGTCAAAAAAATCAGAAAAATATAGGGTTATAGATATCATTTTCGGCACGTTTTGGTTTTCCTGTGGGGCGCATGCGTGATTGGGAATGGGGATGATATTTTTACTTCTCTTTGCTTTTTATTTTCGATTATTGGCACTGAACTTGAAGCTATGGTGGTAATTTAGCACGCGATGATATCCGCGGCTTATAATCGTGTTTTTAAGAAAGCTCTATTGGTATAGTTTTTGCTTATAAAAAAGGGTGTGAGGGTGGCGTTTTTTTAAAAAGCATCACGGCGTTTGAAAGGGTCGTAATAGATTTCTGTTACACGAAATTTGCCTTCAAGGCGTTTGCATTGGATGATGACATCTATCATCGAGATTAATAAGCCGCGGATATCATCGCGTGCTAAATTACCACCACCGTCACTTTCTTTGACTAAAAGGGTCATTTGTTCAAAGGCTGCAAGTGCTGTTGAGGCGTGGACGGTGGTAATGGAGCCGGGGTGACCAGAATTGACATTACGGATATAGTAAAAGGCTGTACCATCACGCAGCTCTTGTAGAAGGATTCTGTCGGGGCGCATGCGTAATCCTGATTCAAGCAGTTCTTTTGCGCCTGCTTTTGCTAAGCCTTGATTATCTTTTGAATAAAAGAGCTGCACTTTGTTGGCGTGCGGAACGACAAGTTCTGGCGTGTCTTCAATGGTGAGAATTCGTTCATAGTCAGGGATTTTTGCAATCAAAGCTTTAGAGAGGGTTGTTTTACCAGAACCGGTTTTGCCCGATATTAAGATATTTTGTTGTGTAATAACGGCTTTTTCTAAAAAGGTGCAAAAGTCTTTGGCGATAAAGAGATCTGTTAGCTCTTTGTCTGTGTCAGAGAGTTCGGATAACCGTTCTGTCATTTGTTGCGTGGGTGTGAAACTGGTGTTTTGGGCAACAGAAAAAAGATTGTTTTCATGTAAACTTTCAAGAGAAAAAGTGCGTGATGAAGGTTTACGAATGGTCATGCTAATGGTATTGGCTGCAACTGCTGGAGGCATAACAATTTGTATGCGTTCGTTGTTTGGCAGTGTTGCGGAGAGAACGGGGTTTTCTACACTGATTTTTTGTGTTGTGTAGGCAGCAACAACTTTTGCAATCCCTTCTAGTTCGCTGTAGGTTAGCTCTTTTAAGATGTGGGTTTGCCAACCATTGGGACCCTCAACGATTACTTCGCCAGGGCGATTGATAACAATTTCAAATAAATTGTCATCATTGAGGAAGTCATCTAAGATCTTTAATTTTGTTAAAACGATGGAGGCGCGTTCTGCATTTTTTGCTGATGGCATAATGTGACTTTATTGGCTTAATGAAAAAAGGAATAGCTGGGAGTAGAGCGGTTTCTTTTGCTCTTTACGACTAGTTTATAGACAGAGGAAAAATCGAGATCTTTTGCTACAAAGATGTTGACCAGTTCGCCTTGAAATTTTTCTAAGGTAGGAGGGATGTTGATTTGATTTTCAAGAGCAATACTGGCGGCCTCTTTTCCAGTGTTGTTTGCGCCTTCAAAACCGCCGCCTCCAGAGTTGTTTGAACCTTCTTTATTGGAATTGCCTACTATTTTATTTGTTAAAACTGTTGTGGCACCATCAATAACGGTGAGTAAAAGGGAAGAGCCAAAGCGTTCCCACCAATGGGTGTTGATGTTGCCATCAAAACCGGCTCTGCCTAAACTGTCGGTTGCGGGTGAGGCAAGGTCGATGATGACACCGGTTGGGGTTTTTGCTCTTGTCCAGAGTACAAAGAGGCGAGATTGACCTTGTTTTATCCCTCCGCGGTATTCGCCAATCACTTGGGTTCCTTTATCAAGCAAAACAACGCGCCCATTGTCAGAGAGGATATCACGGTTGATGATGCAGCTTGCAAAGCCTGGTTGCTCACTGTTTAATGCGGTTTCTAAGATACAGGGAATAGAGGTTCCCATGGCGATGATAAAGTTTCTATTGCCGATGAGTTTTGCTTTTGCTTTTGCTTCTTCTGTTTTGGTAGGCTTTAATAGGGTTGCAAAATTTTGTGTGTCTTGAAGGGCAGGAGAATTTTGCGCATTCGCGAGATTTTCAAGGGCATGGAATTTGTCAAAGGGGTTGAGAGTCGTGTTGACGATGTCTTTTAATTGAGATTTAGAGCCTTTGGCAAAAGCTAAAACAGGGGCACGTCTTGCGGCATCAAGTAGTGGGTCATCTTTTTTGGGTTCTTGTGCGAGTGGTTGTGGGGGTGGTAAGGTTATTGGCGCTATGTTGGCGCGCGGGTCAGAGGGGGCGAGCTCTAAAGGAGCGAGGGAATTGTGAAAGTTTTGTGCTTGTTTTTTATGAGCTTTTGCGGTGTCTTTTTGTTCTGTGGGGGAGGATAAGATGTTCCAGAGCACATAGCCGCAGATTCCTATACAGGCTATTGCGACAACTATTTTTTTGCCAGCGGTTTTGGCGCTATTGTTTTTGCCATCCCCAATAGATCCGCGATCTTCGATGATTGATTTATCACTCATGTGTTGTCCCCTTCAATTCCCGCTTATTTAAAGATCTGATGCAATTTTACGTTCAACAGATGGTGAGGTTGTTCCGGTATTTGGATTTGTGCCTTTTGGTTGATAGGCTTCGTTAAAGACGCATAGGACGTTTTTTCCCTGTCTTAGGGTGAAGCGTGCGCTAATGGCATGGACAATCACCATGTTGCCTCTTGTGGTTTTGGGAACCAGCGATTCTGTACCGTCATTGCTGACAATGTAAATGGCAGGGATTTCTTGGTTGTCTGGAAATGTAAATGTTGTTGTTTTGCCATTGTCATAAACGGAGGAGGGTTCAAGAGTGATAGAGCCTTGAGCGGTGTAAGCCCAATTGCGTGGTCCGTAGGTTTCAGAAGCGTTGAAGACATTATCGATACGCTGGGCTTGTTGTTTTTCTTGTCGCATAAGGGCTGCGAGTCTTCTTTGTTCTGCTTCTTCTTGTGGGTAGCGAAATTTCACAAGGAAATATGTTTCTTGTCCAGAGGAAATTTCCCCATCTTTGACCATCAGTTCAAATTGATAGGAGCGCTTTGAGCCATCAAGCTTTGTGGTGACGACTTGGAGATTGGTAATGGGTTGGACTTCTCTTGCCTTTAGGAAAAGAATATTGCCAGCGGGGGCGACTTCCCATGCAACGCTGTTGCCAATTGCCACATGGGCAATTTCTTCATTGGGAGAAAATTCTATTTGTACCGATGAGCGTATGGAGCCAATAATTTTTGTGACATTATAGGCATCATAGTTGATAAAGCGAATGCGGCTATCGCTTGGCGCACGAGTGGGAAAAATACTGGCATGGCTAGGCGTTAAAGAAAGGGTAATAGCGATGTTAAGAATGAGAAAAAGAATTTTTTTTGTCATGATCAGTTGACCACTTCCGGATCGGTTCTATATTCACTAACAATAAACCCTAGAGGATTTATCAAACGGTTTTGGACAGAGATAGGGGCATTGATGTATTCAAAGGTAAGTGTTGCAACCCAGTGGGTGATGAATTCTTTGTTGTTGTCGTTGTCGTGAATGGTTCTGTAGTAACGCACTTGGGCGACATCGTCATTGATAAAGGAGATTGATTTTATTGTTATTGTAACAGCGGCGTGTTTATAGAGAATTTGAGGACTTTGGGGATTTCTTGCTCCATACCAGTTGGCAAATCTTTCCTGTTCTTCAGAAGAAGAGAGGAGGGAGACGGTTTGGAAGTTGTGTTGTGTTTCTTCTGTGGTGAAGCCTTCACGGGAGCGGACATATTTTGCAGCAAAGTAGCGTGTGATTGCTTCATCGACATTGGTGGGACCTTCTTTTAAGGCTTCCACAACTTCGGTGATGCCGGTTGAATTGTCCACACGGATGACAAAAGGTTCCACGGTTTTAAGGGGTGTGAGGGTGATGACCGCGAGAGAAGACATTATTGCAACAGCAACTGCGATGCCGGCAATGGCAAGCGAGACGCGGGTGGTGCGGCGTGAGGCGAGCATGCGATCTTGATCGAACGAGCGCGCTTCAGCAATGTATTGTTCTATGTCTTTTTCTTTCATGCTTTTTGCCCGCAATTTTTGTAAGATTTGATTTCTTCATCCGTTAATTTTTGTGCCAGAAGCATTTCCAGCTTACCTTCTACGGATGAAGGGGTGTTGTTACTGATGATAATGGGTGTGGGCGTGGGTTTTTTCCCTTCCCAATTCCACATTGATCTGTTGAGTGGACGTTTAGAATATCCATCACACTTTGGGAGTGACTTCAGTGTGTTTGGTGAAGACACACAGCCACTGAGAAAGAGAAATGGTAAGATAATCCCAATTTTTTTAAATTCCCGCATTTGAACTTAGGCCTTTGCTAATTGTGCTATTAGTGATGCTAATTTTTTTGCACCTTTCGTTATCGTTTTAGCTCCTCCTGAGCCTGTAAGGGAAGCCCCCCCAGAGGCTAAAGCGGAAGCCATGCCAGGTAAATTGAAGAAAAGAAAAATACCACCAACGCCAACCACGAAGAATTCTCCATAGGCTAACACGAAATCTTTAATGTCTTTTGAAAAGACATTCATTGCAAGTTCGACATACATACCACCAAGCAAGATGACTAATACCTGCAAAATGATGAAGTTTGCAACTTGTCCTAACCATGCTTCTGTAAAACGCCTTGTTGATGAAAACATATAGAGGCTTATGAAGAGCGGTCCTACTGATATGACAAGAAACAAACCAAGTTTAGCAAACAGTGTGACGATAAAACCAATTAGGCAAAAAATTATAGCAATTGTGTAACACAATGAAGCATAAATCCATGAAACAAGATACGCCCCCAGTGCAAGCCATGATGCAGATTTTGTTGAATTTAAAATATGTGAAACAGCTTTATTTATCAGATCATCCCATATATTTTTATCTGAGTGTATTGTACCTTGTGTGGCATGTGCAATGGCATTCGGCAGACTATTGAAAAATAAATCCCCGACCCACTCATTATAAAGAGCAGCATTAGTGGCGAGTGAAACAATGATGCCAAGTTTGAAAGCTGTCACTATAAATTCCCATAAGGGCATGGAAGAACGCCCTGAGATGATATTGTACCCCATAAATATAATGTAAATTGTACAAGACAGCTTAAGTGGAGTACCTAAAGCCGATGAGAGATGTTCAACGGAGTTATGCATTATCTTTACAATAGGTTTAATTAACATATCTTCTGCTGTGGTAAAGTAAGCTACTTTTTCGAATGTCATTGCACGTCCATTCTATCTAATTTTTGCAAATATGATCATTTCTGATTCAATTATTATGTTGGTTCTGTTCAGCCTGTTCTTTCGCTTTTTGTTCAGCTTTAGCGCGCTCTTTTGCTTCTCGTTCGGCTCGCAATCTATTAGTGTCAGCTTCAATTTTTTCAAGTTTAGCCTTCATTTTAGCTTTAAATTCTTCATCTATTTTGCGATTATGTTCATCAATCTCTGCCCGACGTTCTTTCTCAAGTTCAGCGCCTGCTACTCTTAGGTTTTCACAATTTTTTGAAGTTCCTATCCCTCCACATCTCGTGACCCATTCATCAAATAATTTTGGATTTTTTTTAAATTCTGCAACGCTATAGGTTTTTTCACATCCAGCGGTGATGAGCCCTGTGCAAAGTAGCAATGTTGTTATGAGAACTTTATTCATAGATATTTCCCCTTCTTTCTTTCAGTTTTTGAGGTTTGAGCATAATCTTTAAATTATGCTATGTTCTGGTTTTTTATAACCAGTGATGATAAATCTAGGGCACAGACATAATGTTGCCATAAATATATTGTACAGTCTGTAAGGTTCTTTAAGTTGAGCAGCTAAAGCGCAATAGATGTTATCCATTGTTTTTGTAATGGGATTCATCAACATATTGTCTATCTTAGTGAATATGCCTTTGCTTTCTACTGCCATTGAGATGCTCCGCTCTTCATTATGTCTTAATGGTTATTTTGTTGTTCTTCTGCCGCGCGCTCTTTTGCTCTTCGTTCTTCCTCAGCACGCTCTTTTGCTCTTTGTTCAGCAAGGAATTTTTGATTCTCTTCTCTCATTTTTTTAATTCTGGCTCTCATTTCAGCTTTCAATTTTTCCATTGATTTGCGATTTTCTTCGTCAATTTTACGACTTCTTTCTGCTGCTTTTGCTTCATATTCTTTCTGAAGTTCTAAAAATGCTAACCGCATGTTTTCACAATTTTTTGAAGTTCCTGCAAATCCACATTTAGCATCCCACTCTAAGCGTAAATTTTTATCTTTTTTAAATTCTGCTACGCTATAGGTTTTTTCACAACCAGCAGCCATAAGCCCTGTGCAAAGTAGCAATGTTGTTATGAGAACTTTATTCATGATTAATGACTGTCCTGTTGTTGTTTAGCTTTAGCGCGCTCTTCTGCTTCTCTTTCGGCTTGTTCTTTTGCTTTTTCTTCAGCCTTTCTTTTTTCCATTTCAGCTTTTAGTTTTTTTATTTCAGCTTGCCTTGCTTGATGTTGAGCTTCCATTGCGGCGTCAAATCTTTCCATCGCTTTACGATCTTCTTCTTTGCGTTCACGTGCTCTTTCTTCAGCTTTGGCTTCATATTCCTTTTCAAGTTCAAGTTGTGCTAATCTTAAGTTTTCACAATTTTTGGCAGTTCCTGCGAATCCACATTTAGCATTCCACTCTTCCATCAATTTTTTATCTTTTTTAAATTCTGCGACGCTATAGGTTTTTTCACATCCAGCTGTGATGAGTCCTGTGCAAAGCAGCAATGTTGTTATGAGAACTTTATTCATAGATATTTCCCCTTTTTCCTTTCAGTTTTACAAGTTTTGAGCACAATTTTTAAATTATGCTATGTTCTGGTTTTTTATAACCAGTGATGATAAATCTAGAGCACAAACATAATGTTGCCATAAATCTATTATAGAGTGTACAAAGCTCTTTAAGTTGAGCAGCTAAAGCGCAATAGCGATGTGTAATGGTGCTATCCATTGCCTCTGCAAGGGATTCCATTACAGTATCATCTATGTCAGTAAATACACCGTTGGTTTCTATTGCCATTTAGATGCTCCGATCTTCATTATGTCTTAATGGTTATTTTGTTTTTCTTCAGCGCGCTCTTTCGCTCTTCGTTCTTCTTCAGCGCGCTCTTTCGCTCTTCGTTCTTCTTCAGCGCGTTCTTTTGCTTCTTGTTCAGCTCGGAATTTTTTATTCTCTGCTCTCATTTTTTCAATCCTAGCGTCTTGTTCAGCTTTAGCTTTTTCCATTGCTTTACGATAACGTTCGTCATCTTCACGCTCTCTTTCTTCAGCTTTTGCTTCATATTCTTTCTGAAGTTCTAAAAATGCTAACCGCATGTTTTCACAATTTTTTGAAGTTCCTGCAAATCCACATTTCGCATCCCACTCTAGGCGTAATTTTTCATCTTTTTTAAATTCAGCGACGCTATAGGTTTTTTCACATCCAGCAGCGATAATTCCAGTGCCAAGTAGCAATGTTGTTATGAGAACTTTATTCATTATTTATTGTCCTGTTGTTGTTTAGCGTGCTCTTTTGCTTCTCGTTCGGCTTTAGCCCGTTGTTTTGCTTCAAATTCAGCTTCCCATTTTTCTTGTCTAGCTTTTTGTTCAGCCCAAAGTTCATCCATACTTTTTTTCCGTTCCTCTGCTGCTTTACGACTTCTTTCTTCAGCTTGTGCTTTATATTCTTTTTCAAGTTCTAAAAATGCTAACCGCATGTTTTCACAGTTTTTTGAAGTCCCTGCAAATCCACATCTAGCATCCCACTCTAAGCGTAAATTTTTATCTTTTTTAAATTCTGCGACGCTATAGGTTTTTTCACAGCCAGCAGCGATGAGCCCTGTGCAAAGCAGCAATGTTGTTATGAGAACTTTATTCATGATTAATGACTGTCTTGTTGTTGTTTAGCGCGCTCTTCTGCTTCTCGTGCGGCTTGTTCTTTTGCTTTTTCTTCAGCTTTTCTTTTTTCTATTTCAGCTTCTTTTTTTGCTATTTCAGCTTTCCATTTTTCATGTCTAGCTCGCAGCTCGGCTCGATATTCTTCTAGCGCTTTACGATCTTCTTCTTCGCGTTCACGCGCTCTTTCTTCCGCTTTTGCTTCATATTCCTTTTCAAGTTCAAGTTGTGCTAATCTTAGGTTTTCACAATTTTTTGCAGTTCCTGCGAATCCACATTTAGCATTCCACTCTTCCATCAATTTTTTATCTTTTTTAAATTCTGCTACGCTGTAGGTTTTTTCACATCCAGTTGTGATGAGCCCTGTGCAAAGTAGCAATGTTGTTATGATGATCTTGTTCATATTCAAGCCCCTCTTTTCTCCCGTTTATTGACCACCGAGTTTTTTGGCATAATCTGCATATCGCGCTGCAAATTCTTCGTAAGCTCGTTGTTCGGCAGCTTTGTATTCCGCTTGTTGAATCATCGCGGCGGCTTGCATTTGGAGAACTTGTGTTTGGAGTTTTGCTTGTATTGCTGATAATTGTGCTTGAATGCCTTGAATTTTACCCGAATCTTTAGTACTTCCAAGTTCGTCAAGGAGCTTGTTAATGGTTTTTTGTGTTTCACTGGCTTCTTCGTAGACGTCTTGGCCTTTGGCTGCCTGTCCTACCGTGTCCTGTTCGGCTTTTTTCACTTCTTGTGCGTAAAAAGCATCTGCTGCCTCTTTTGATCCAGCACCCCCCGCGGGCTCTTTGTATTTAAGTTCTTCTTGCCATTTTTGCGTGTTTTTGCTGCCGCCGCCACCGCCACCGCCGCCACCACTGCCCATTGATTGTTGAAAGTGGTTAAAATCTGAAGGAAGGGCGCCACTGCTCCCTTGCTTGTTAAACATCTCTTTCAATCCCGAAATGTCAGGCTTGACATTTAAGGAGTTATATAACTGTTTCGCTTGATCGAGTTGGCTCTTTAATTGCTCAAGCTGTTGTGCACCTTGTTGAATTTGTTCTTGCAATTTGTTAAGTTGTTGTGTGCCTTGCTGGACTTGTTTCATTATTTGTCCTACAGCCGCGGGATCATATACCATGATAGCGAATGCATTTGTTTGAAAGCCAAATGAAGCTGCATAGACGGTTGTTGCCAATAAAAGTTTTTTCATTGCTTTGACCTTTCTTGAAAAATAGGAAGCCATTTTTCTGGAGATTGTCCAACTTCATCCATAATGGTCTCTAGGAGTTCAATATTCTTGGTGGTGCCACTTAAAATGGCTATTTCATCATCAAAGCCGCGTAAATTTAGCTCTGCTACAACTGAACTTTGTCCTTGTTTGATGAGAAAACGCCGTGACTCACGGCTTAATTCTGATTGTATCAGGTTAAATTCTCTGTCCGATAATTTAAAACCTTCTACATAATCCCCATGATTGCCCTTTTGATTGGGAAAATAAATTTGTGTGGGGCATTGCTCTATAATGGTGTGAGCAATGGTCGAATTGATCGCATCTTTGGGAGATTGCGTTGCAAACAACATCAAACCATTTTGTTTACGGATAGTTTTCAGCCTGTCTTGCGCAAAGGCTTTAAAGGAATCATCCTCTAAGGCTTTCCAAAACTCATCAATGACAATGATAATACGACGTCCATCAATCAGAGACAAAATCCTATGAAAAAGATACATCATTAAGGGGGGACGAATTTCATTATTGTCTAAAAAATCCGTCATGTCATAACCAATAAATTTTGCATCAATGCCAATGTCGTCATCAGGATTGTCAAAAACCCACCCTAAGGCATTGCCTTTACACCATCTTTCTAAACGACCCGCTATCCCCTCCCTGTGCGTGGTGTCAAAAAACATTTGTAAGGCCGATATTGTCCGTTGTTCTTTTGGCAACAAGGCAAGTTGGTCAACAGCAGCAGAAATATCTTGTCTTTCTGATTCACTGATCTTTTGATCTTCAGACGAAACAAGCTTTATAATCCATTGGCGTAAAAAAACTCTATCTGCTGGATTGTTATAGTCTAAGCCTTTTAGCGGTGCTATGCCTGTCGGTCTACCATTCTTCAAGGGCATATAAGTGCCGCCACCCGCTCTGACAAAAAGTTCTGCACCCCGATCTTTATCAAAAAAGACCATATTGGGATCATGCTTTTGAAGTTGCGCTAAAAGAAAATTGACAATAACCGTTTTCCCAGAACCAGAAGGACCACAAACAAACGTATTGCCTAAATCACCAAAGTGAAAGTTAAAATAAAACGGTGAACCAGCAGAGGTTTTCATCAAGGCTACCGCTGGTCCCCACACATTGCCATCTATTTTTCCAACCGGAAAAGAATGAAAAGGAGAAAGCGCTGCATAATTGCGGCTTGTTATTGCACCAGAGCGGGTGCGATAAGCATAATTGCCAGGCAATTGTGCCCACCAAGCTGCCGCTAACCCTAAGTCTTCCCGCGCAATGACAGCCCCACCATCTGTAAGACGAGAACGCGCTTTGGCAAGATTATCCGCTAACTCTTGCGGCGTATCAGCAAAAACTGCCAATGATAAATGATGCTCCCCTAAAACAAAACGATTGGATTCAAGATCATCAAGCGCATCATCCAGTTCCATAATTTGTGAGCCCGCACGGTCTCCTGCATTGACCATTTGGTTTTGTTTGCGCCCCATAATTTGCTTGGCAGCATTTTTGCTCTTGAAAATAAAAGATTGGGTGAAAATAAACTCAAAGGGAAGGGTGAGCAAACCATCCGCCATGCCTACCCTAGTTTTTGCTGGATATTCTTTCCAACCAAACATGCCCGCAAACCGCTGTCCCGCCTCGGTGCGTATTTCTATGATCTCTTTTCCAAAAATGAGACGGTCTGAATAAACAGTCGAAGCTATCGTCCCCCATGTGAGAGGGATACGTTCACGACGACCTCCCACCAATTGGTGGATAAACTCACTTTGCTGCGAATAAATATTGCCTTCATGTTCATAAAGACTCAATCTTCTTGCACCATAACGCTCTAAATTTTGAATAAGATCTGTGGTAATATCTTCAAGCTTGCGAATGGACTCTGCATCAACTTCTGTCTTTTCTTGCTTGGCTTTGCCTAAACGTTTGAAAAACTCCACTAATTTATCCGTTTGATCAACGTGTGGATTCCACAAAATAGAAAGATAAAGCTCATTGCGATAAAGCTCCTGTGAAATCATCCGCTCGCGATATTTATCATCTAATTGCTTGGCAAATGCCGATCTGAAAGTCCCATCCGGATAAATCGTTTCACGCTTTCTGATAATATGGCTATAAAGCGCTATCCGTTCATCCGCTATGTTTTTAAACAGATTATTGAGCTGTTCGTGAAGCACATTCAGATCAATAATATCCGCTGTCTCAAAGTTAATCCCTTCAAGTTTAATAACGCTCATGAGAGCGCGTGAATCCAGCGCAATGATGTGTTTATTGACATGGCGCACATAAGGAATGATCGCCTCTGGCTGCTTTTCACGTTTGCGCTCTGTTCTATTCATTGTAATTCCTCATAATTACGAATTAATCGTAATGGAGAAATACTTCCCCCACCCCATAGACTCGAATTTCTGGCAAAAATACTTGTTTTTTGCCATGTCAGAAGAATACGAAATTTGTTATGGTCATGCTTTAGGATTTCCTTGAATATGAAATGCAACATCACACCAAAGGTGATAAGAAAAATATTGCCTGTCATAATAAACAACATCATCGTTCCTATCGCATTTAATCCCATAGCTTCCACCGTCACGCCCGCAATCATTGCAGGGCGCGTGCAAGCAAGAAATAACGTATCTTCTGTTAGCTTGTCGTGCTCTTTCATGGCTTTGAAAGGCTAAAGTTAAGCGAATTAAGACATAAACATTGATGCGATTTGTGGTGCACCAAAAACAATGCCGATGCCAACACAAACAAAGAAAGCTTTACGCATTTCAACATAACCAGCAATCCATGCAAGCCCAATACCAGCAACCGCAATCGTCGCAATCGATTTTGCAATGTTTCCTGTTAAAGCTTTGACTAATTTATCAAGAGCGCCTTCAATTTTTCCAAAGTCACCTGCGGCAAATGCTGGTTCACTCAGTGCCATGAAGGCAATAAACAGCATCAATGCTGCTGTTAACCATTTCTTTTGGGTGTTGGATAGAATAGTTTTTTGTAAGGTATGTTCATTAATGAACGAATTATTCATGTTTTTCATGAAAATTCCCCCGCTTTATGTTTAAGTTGATCACAAAATTAATATTCAAAATATTAATCGGGAATCATATAAATGAAAAAAATAAATTTTTCTATCGATAAATTAATAATATTTAATCTTTTATTATTTAATAAACAAAAAATATAGTAATATTCAAAATGATACTTTTAAAATATCTTCGAGCAGCGCCTAAATATATTGTCTTAATTTGTATTATTATTTTAGGATACTTTTATTTCAGTCAACATACTGAAAATATTATGCAATTTTCTCTTTTTGAAGGATCAGAAAAGACAATTGGAAACCCCGTTCAAAATCCGAAGTCACAATTGGTTGATTATGCAAACCAACAAGACGCAATCCAACAAAATGTGGTGTTGCATTCAGAACCAATCGCATCACAATTTTATGAAGAAAATGTGCCGGTCTATTCCGGTGCTATACAGGTCACAAGTGGTGTGACCTTTAAAATGATTACGCTTGTAGATGATGGGTGGAGAAAAAAGATCATCCGTGATATCCGTTTATATGGTGTGGAAAGCTGTGAAACACGACAATTTGCCTCACGCAACGGAGTTAAGTGGCCTTGCGGTGCTTTTGTTACGGCTTGGCTTGTTTCAAAAACAATTGATAAAAAGGTTACTTGTCGGCAAGCACGTGTCGTTCAACAGGTTCATTATGCACAATGTTTTGTAGATGGGGTTGATCTGGCGCGGTTGGGGCTTGCTGAAGGGTTGATGGTGTTGACAAAAGATCAGCATCATTTTCCATCCCCAGCAGACTATAAAACCCTACAATCTGCTGCTCAAAAAGCACAAAACGGTTTATGGTCGAGCCAATTTCAACAACCAGAAGATTGGCGAAGAGATCATGGAAGCTATAATCCCATTGACCATAATTAATATTGACCATTATTGATAAAGCGTTCTCTCAAGCGCTATTTAAAAATCAAGACAATATTCTACTGCAAATCTTATCAGAAAAAAGTTAATTATAATCCACGCAGTCCTTGGTGGACAACGCTCGTTATGGAAATTTGTTGTGTTTAAAGCTCGCTTACGCATATAGGTTGCTCACTACAGCGCTATAGGAGAGCGCGTTTCCTTCCCCTAAACAAAATAGTCATTGTAACAAACATGAGTGTTCAGAAAAATCTGAACACACGCAAACTACTGATGTGACCTTTGGTTCTGAAAAAAGTTTATGAAAATATAGAGAAAGGCAAAAACGGAACATCATCTCCTTCAAAAAACAATAAATGGCTTCGAATTAAACTAGGACTTCTAATGCAAGCATTGCCTCATGTTGTTATGTTCATGAAATATGGGTTGCAATCTGAAAGAGAGTGTAGCGGTTCTATGGAATTTTTAGCAAAATGAAGGGGATTTTTTTTCAGGCACTTGGAGAAGCTAAAGAGACTATGAGGAAAAAATGTGCTTTCTTTTGCTATAAAAGAAAGCACACTGAGGGGGAATTTAGAGTGACAGCTTTACATATTTTACTTTGAAAAGCGGTCTTTTTTATCTTTTTTCCACAAAAAATAAGTTGCAAGTCCGAGAATGGGAACACCCAATTTGGCAAAAGGGAGATGTTGACTGAGAGCTGCAAGGCTGGAAACGGTCGCATCTGTCATGAGTTTGTGGCGTTGTTCTTCTGTCTTTTTTTGTTGGTCATAGCGTTGATAAGTTTTGAGAACGCGACTGATAATAAGACCTAATCCCGCAAGAGAAAGACAAATTAAAAACATGATACTGGCGGCAGCAAGAGGCTTCATAACAGAACATAACGCAATAAAACCGATGGTACATAAAAAAAGCAAAGACATGAAGAATGAAATGCCAATAAACCCATAAAAAATTGCTTGAAGGCGTACTTGCTTGACTGTGCTTTTAAGCCCTCCACCGACAAGATGGTTTAAAAGAGGCGCGATAAACTTATGCATTGCTTAACGACGTAGTAATTGAGAAAGAATAAAACCAACCCCTGCGGCAAACAAAACGCTTTTGCCAGGATTTTTGCGAACGCATTGATTCATGGTTTGTTCAAGATCACTGATTTTGTCTTTTGCTTGAGACATCATGTCTTCACCACTTTCTTTCGCTGAGTGATATAGTTTTTCCGCTTTGTCTTTGGCGGCGTTGAATTTGTTTGCACCAAGATCTGTTAGGGTTGAGGTAATCCCTGAAATTTCAGTGCGTAACGTTTCTAATTGTCCTTGTAGGTTTTTTTGTTGGTCTTTTTCTACGGCTGATTTATCGTGCTGTGTTGTTTTATTATGGGCCATGGTATTTTTCCCTCTTGATTCATTATATTTGTATTGGTGTGTTCATAGTGATCATTTGCATTGGAGTGAAAATTTTCACTGCTTGAGTAACGCCAAAAGCTTTTTTTGGTTCCTTTCATTTTGTCGAATTTAAAACTGTTTTTGATAAAATAAATCTTTCCTATACGATATGCTTTGTCTGTAAAGGGTCGCATCTGTTGAGAATTGTCTTATGCTTTTGCAGCAATTTAGCACCATTCTTCAGTTTCTCGTGGCGCAGTTTTTTTATAAAAGTTTTTTAAAAAGCCTGTTGAGGTTTATTTTTTAGGCTTGTGACAGGTAAAAAACATCGTTGTTGCGATTTTGCGGCAGAAATAATGTCATTTTTATGCTTTTGCAGAAGAAAAAGAAAATAATATTGCGGCTCTTTGCTCTCTATGTATTTGGGGGCAACACGCGCTCCCCATGATACTTTTGGTCAGTTTAAGAATATTGCGATCGTTCTTTTTTAAAAACGTAAGGTATATTTTTATTTTAGGATAGGAGAGGTACTTTAGTGCACTGGTTGTTAGAGAAGTGCATATCCTTTTCTCCGAGGATTTTATGATATTTTTGCTGCTTGTTTCATGTAAGCAAATATTTTGTTGGCTTTAAAAGAGCTGCTGAAATGAGAAAAGCTTTGCGATATGAGAGATTTATTTAACAGGAACGATGATAAATTATTCTTATAAATTAAAATATTATATGCGATACTTCTTGTAAGTTTATCATTTTGCCTAATTTATGCAATAAATTGATTGGGTAAGATAAACTTGTTGAATTGTTAGAGAAAAATTTCTTGAGTAATTTCTTTAGAATTAAGAGAGAGCTTGTGAAATAAAACTATACTTGATTTATCAAGTTTTCTTTCTTAAGAGGAATACACAAGTGACGTTAAAAGGGTAGTGGCATTGTGGAACAGTGATGCTATGCGGGGTGACGATCCAGCTCATAAATAAAGATAAGAGCACAAGAATGTGAGATAAAAATGGAATCTGAAACAGTCCCTTTAGATAATATGTCTGCTGTATTGACAGTGCATGATTTTTCTCCTCTTTCTATGTTTATGGCTGCTGATTGGGTGGTAAAAGCCGTTATCATTATTTTGTTACTTGCTTCTCTTATGTCTTGGACAATTGCTTTTGTGAAAATTGTTGAGATCACTTTGGTAAAACGAAGAGTACGTCATGAACTTCAATTGGTTCTAAATGCTCAGACTCTTACGCGTTTGGCAGCTAGTTTGAAAGAAAGCAAAGGGGCTGGTGTGTTTTTTCTCAAAGAAGTCCTTAAAGAGGTGTATCTTTCTGCGCAACAGGTTCATTTTTCTGCTCCTGAAGGGATAAACGAAAGCTCTGGTGAAAAAACCAGTGTAGGGGAAAATGCACAAACGATTGAAGATATTCTCTTTTATGAGGAGAGCAATCAATATGAAGATGTTTCCCGCGATGTTCGCGATGCTAAGGCTCGTGATGTTCATGAAGGTTTAAAAGAAAGGGTTCATTCACTTTTGTCACGCTGCTTGCTGGCTGCTACACGCCGTGTTGCATGTGGAAGCGCTGTTCTTGCAACTATTGGCGCAATTGCTCCTTTTGTTGGTCTTTTTGCAACTGTTTGGGGAATTATGAATTCTTTTATTGGGATTGCTCAGTCTCAAACAACGCGACTTGATGTGGTGGCGCCTGGAATTGCTGAAGCCTTATTCGCAACGGCTGTTGGGCTTTTTGTGGCTATTCCCGCTGTTGTTATGTATAATAGCCTTATGCGTGCTTTGAGTGGTTATCGTAGTGATTTAGGTGATATCGCTGCTGCTCTTGAAAGGCTCTTGAGCCGTGAACTTGATAGACAAAGACAACAGAAAAGTCATAAAAAATGAAAGCAAGCCTTAATAATGATTGGGATATAGACGAGAGTGGGTTGCAAAGCGAAATCAATGTGACCCCTTTTATTGATGTTGTATTGGTGTTGCTTATTGTTTTTATGGTTGCAGCGCCTTTGGCAACATCTGCCATTTCCGTTCAGCTTCCTTCTATAACTCAAGCACCTTCAGTGGTTCAGTCTGATGAACCTCTTTATGTTACGTTGCAAAAAGATCGTTCTCTTTACATTGGTGATCATCTTGTAGAACAAGCAGCTTTGAGAGAAGCTTTGTTGAGGGAAACGACGCAAAATTTAGAGACAAAAATTTTAATCAAAGCGGATAGCGAAATTGATTATGGTACTGTCATCGATTTATTAAATCAAATACGCATGGCTGGATATCATAAAATCGGTCTTGTAGGATTGCAAAACTCTACCAATCTTGTTTCAAGAGGTGAGATCAATAATAAAACAACAGGGGTAGCGGATGCTGCTGTCGATGGAGCGGGTGGTAGCGCGGGTGGTAACGTTGTGGGGCATGTGGATGCCGTAACAACGAGCCCTGCGGGAAACGCTAATATTCCAGCCGATGCCTCTGATCAGTGATAAAAAACAGCCTTTGTTGCAGGAAGCAAAGCATATTACTCAAACTCGTAGAGTGAAATTGATGAGGGTTCCGTGGATTTATTAAACCAAATACGCATGGGTTTGATATTACGCAGGGGGTTCATATATTGAATCGGTTTTTTTAGGATTAAACTCTACTCATCTTGCCGCAAGAGGTGCGATCAAGAAAACAGCAGAGGCGATTGTTGTGTGTCTTAATACATCTTAAAGCCTTTTTTGCGGCGGTGTTCATAAATGGTATATAAAAAGCAAGTAAAATAAAATAGTTATGTCTAATATGGGGGAATAGGTGAATCTTGATTCTATTGAGTTTTTTTGCCTCTATCCCTCATCTTTTTGAAGCTTTTTTATCGCCTCTATAGCTAACCTTTTACGGTCTGCGCTCTTTGTGTAAAGAGATGCCATAGCATCATTTGTCCAGCCAAAAATTGCTTTGAGTTGTGATACTGTTGCACCAGAGTTAGCTGCGCGTGTTGCTGCTAATTTTCTTAATCCATGCGCCGATTTTTTAATTCCAGCAGCATTACAAGCGTCTCTAAATGTATCGCCAAAGCTTTCTTTGGAGAGTTTTTGATTAGTTTTACTACAGATGAATGTTTCTACTCCAATAGGACCATCTTCAAGCGTTTTGGCTAATTCCGGTAAAATAGGTAGAAAGACATCTGTTTGGAATTTACTTTTCTCTGTTTTGAGATGAATAATATTGTCTTTGACATCTTTCCAGCCAATGCGAACCGCATCACCACGACGTAAGCCCGTATACAAAAGGACATCAATCCAGACACGTTCATGGGTACCATGGGACCATCTTTGATAATATTTCTCAACATCTTCTTCTGTCCAAACAGGAAAGCCGCTTTTATTTTTAAGAGGAGGTTTTTTGACGCCTAAAGTTGGATTATTTTCCAAAAGACCTTGATCAATTGCCCAATTAAAAAGTCCATTAAGGGCTTTCAGAAAGTTTCTAGCCATTGCTGGTGTTTCTTTGCGCCGTTCAACACCGGCTATGATATGTTTCTTTTCAATTGCTTGGTATGGAATATTTCCTATGGAGTCGCATATCTTCATAAGAATGTATTCTTTTTGTTTCTTTGTAGTATTAGAGTAGCTATGCCAATTAGAGCTGTTAAAGTATTGTTTAAGCAGCCATGCAAATGAACCTTCAACAAGTTTACCAGTTTTTGATTTAGGAAGTATAAGCCCTTGTAACTCGGCAAGTGCGCTTTTGTAGTTATCAACAAACTCTTG
>NZ_JBHILQ010000039.1:0-5543 GCF_042193395.1 Bartonella sp. TT29SHDZB | reverse complement strand
AAGGACACTTTCATGCTTTAAAACGTCTACCTTTAAAGCAAATACATAAAAAGCTGCACGCATAGTGCAGCTTTTTTGCAAAATCTTCTTGATTTTTCATGCTTTTCAACACAACAAGAATTTTCGAAATCCACGTGAAGCTTTTATAAGCGTGAGAAACAAGCTTCAAAATAAAAGATTTTTTTCAATAATTCTATTTTTTTATGTTTTTCCTTTAAAAAACTTCTTAAATGAAGTGTTGACTCCATCGATTATATATATATGCCGTTACAGCATAACAAATATGCGGCTATTGCTCTATTTTTTGCATTTAAGCCAAACAAATTTCGCAGAAAAATATTCCTCTACGATCAACAACTTTTCTCAATATGGAAACCATATCAATCTTACATCTCATGTAAGAGAGAGCATTATGCGGTTAACATTTCATCCACACACAATATGAGAGAATAAGTTGAATTCTCTGATACAAAGGGAATACCAACCTACCAAATTATCTATTCTCAACAAAGCAACACTCTCACCACTTCAATACCAGTATTTTAGTTTGAGTATACGAACACACTTTACATTCTAGATTAAATGTATCAAATAAATAATGAACATAAAATCTATGAATAAACAATGGTTTAACTTTACATGCTTCAAACAAAGGACAAAATTCTATAATCATGTGTTATTAAATTTTTTTTGTAAATATTTTATACAGATATCAAAAATCGTACCATTGCTTTCAATACAAGAAACCGACATAAAAAGTTTTATATTGAATGACCAAAATAGTCTTTTACAAATTGCGATATTAGAGCAAAAACTTCATTGGCTAATTATACGAAAAAATAAAATAGAAAATGCATTTTAATAAATATAAAAGCAAATTGTTTTATAAAAGAATATGACAAAAACTGATAAATCAATTTATGATCATGTTATTTATGATTCAGATATTGAGTTCAGTTTTGCACAATCGTTTGAAAAAAACGATGAGATTAAAGTTTATGCGCAACTGCCTAAATGGTTTAAAATTGATACACCTCTTGGATCATATACTCCCGATTGGACTGTATTATTTGAGCAAGATGGGCAAGGAAAACTGTATTTTGTTGTGGGAAGCAAAGGTAGTATTTTCGAAGACATGTTGCGCGATCTGGAAAAAGCAAAAATCCATTGCGGTCATGAACATTTCAAAGCTTTAGGAGAAAATACCCAATATATTGTTTCTGATAATTATCAAACTTTTATCGATCAAGCAATTCAAAAAGATACCACAACAACTTGAAAAAATGTTTGGGCTATGGAAACATACCATCCCCTGTTGTTTATAAAATGCAACTTTTTCCTACTCTATAATTTACAAGCCCTTCCTTATAACCGATTTTAATTTTTATTAAACAATCAAGAGATTGTTGAACATTTTCCAGAAAAGGCTGCACATTTAAGAAAAGAAAATTATAAGCTATTGAGAATACATTTGACACCCAAACAATCATTTAAGCATAAAAATGATCTATAAACAAACATTGGATTTTTAAGTCAATAATTTGATTTATAAAGATTTTAACATTTTCCATGTTAAATAATAAATGCAAATGGAGCAGGCATGCACGTCTCGTGTAGGTTCTGCTTTTGCTCTCATACAGAGTGAATTGACAGTAAACAGACTCCTCTGATAAACTCATTAAGATCAACTTAACCGATGGTTTTATTTTGGAGGAAGAGGGATTGTATACAAGGGGACCATCAGCGCTCCCAATCACATTTATCCCAATATCAAAACCACAGCCATCACAAACACATGTTAATTTTTAAAAGTCTGGGAATGGGGCGGGGACAATATTTTAAAGAATATCAACAGGGGGCATAATAATGCAAAAGAGAGATTCCTATACAAAAACAGAAAGGTATGTCATATATACCGTCATTATTTCCAGCATACTTCCTCTGCTGGACGGGAGCATTGTCAATGTCATCCTTCCTAACCTTGCGCATTATTTTTCAGTCGGAGAAAATAATATACAATGGGTTGTAACATCCTATTTTCTCGCCACCGTTCCAGGGCTGCTAATGGCCGCTTTTGTGCAAGGAAGAATAGGTATCAAAAGCACTTGGCTTCTTGCAAGCTTCATTTTTATGCTTGGATCACTGGGGGTAGGATTAAGCTATAATTTTCCAACTATTATATCTGCCCGTATCGTTCAAGGTTTTGGGACCGGTCTTTTGCTGCCCCTTAGCCAAACCATCATTGCCTTACAATTTGGACAGACACGAGTGCGCCAAGCCATGGGCACCATAGCCGTACCAACAGTTTTCGCTCCTGCCTTTGGTCCGTTGGTAGGCGCCTCGCTTGCTCAGTATGTGTCTTGGCGTTTGTTATTTTTTATCAATATTCCGCTTATTTTATTGGCACTCACCCTTGGAGCTAAACATTTAAAGAGCAACGAAACAACAAAAACAAAATTTAACTTATTTGCTTTTTTAGCGTTTTCCATCTCCCTTCTTTCGTTTTTTTATCTCACAGAAGCCAGAAATATCAATAACCACAACACCCTCTTTATCCTAGCGCTTATAGCCGTGATATCTCTCATATTATTCATTGTTTCTAATCAGAAAGCAAAAAACAAATTAATCGTCTTTAGCGGATTTCAAAATGCGCGCTATACATTGCTCATGATCATGGGGCTCGTTGCTTCATTTCTTTTTTATAGCTTCCTCGTTTATTTCCCACTAGCCGTTGCCATGGGAGGAAACTATGAAAAGAGCCTTCTCATCATCGGTGCCCTCCTTGCTCTGCAAGGAGTGGGTGCGTGGATTGGCAGGAAATTTATTTACCAAAAATGGAAAGAAAAATCTCCCTTTTTCATGATAGGAATTGGTTTAGTGATATCAAGCTTTGGGTTATTATGCTTCGGCTATAATATAAGCATGGATGGACTGGGATTCTTGCTAAGAGGCATAGGACTTGGCATCGCCACCATTGTCTGCCTTTCCGCCCCCATCCAATATGTCAACAGTTTATACGTCAAAGATACAGCCGTTATCACACGCATATTACAGCAAATAGGTGGTGCCTTAGGGGGTATATTCGCTGGCTTTTTGATCCATTCTCAGACAGAAGAATACCTGTCCTTAAACCAAACATATATCGTATTCTTCATATTCTCTATCGCTGCATTTTTACTGTTTTGCCTAGCCCTCCTCTTATCGCGTAAAGAGAAGAATTTTGATTTATGATATGCTTTATTTGAACTCCCTATCCATAACATTTGCAATAGCTTATAAAATCATACAGCATTTACCACTTTTCGAGAAACCAACACACTGAGACCTTGACCACAGCCTTCATCATTTTTATGAAAAAACACTAAACCGATAAGCTCCTTAAGCTCTAAAATTGATCACCTCCAGCAACGTACGGTGTTTGTAATTTTATGATACCTCTGTGCTTTTAAATCCCTCTAAAAACCTCTTGAAATATGGGATTTTCTGATCAGACCTTTGCAAAGATCCACGAAATTAAGCACGCATTTCAATGCGGAATAGTCCCATAAATGCGCTAACAGACACCCTACCGAACCAGCATAGAATATAGAACCCGCCCCCGCGCACGCCCCTATAAATGCTAATCATCTTTTACCACACACCGCGATGTGAAAAATCGCACTGTATTGCAAACTTGATAATGTTATTCGCCCCTTTTCAAAGTCATTGAATCACTATGCTTCCGTAACCGCAATAGGTCCAAATGAAACTGAAGCGACAAAAACAGCTGGTAAAGCAGCATCTTCTCTCCATTTCATTGTTAACTGTTATAAGAAATTTCCCCCACTTTAATAAAAAATCCCTCTCTCATTGAGAAATGAAATTTTAAAAACATTGAAAATCATAAAGCATGATGACAGACAGCAAACCATCTCTAAAAAGACTGTTTCTTGATTTTCACAGCGTACTCTTAGATTTCTCTAACATTTTCCTGTCTTTAAATTTTCCTTATAAGTTTTACGGACAAAAGAAGCTTTTCAGAACTCTTTTACACATAACTTCATTGCTTCAAGCTCCCTTACAGACACGATAAACGTTTATATTTCCATCTACCAAGTATGCGAGCTTCACAGCGGATATAATGAAAACAGTCTTTTTATAGAAAACAGTAAGCTTTAACGAAATAAACGAGATTTTAAACTAGCCTCCCGCATTACTCTATACCGGTTATGCAAATAAAGAGCGCCATCTACTTTTTCTGACAAGCAAAGAACACACACAACATTTAGTAACATGCCATTATTGAAATTCTTGTCACAAAACCTTCCGTTCAGGGATTATGCGCATTGCCTGCTTCCTTCTCTCCAATAAACAATCTGCCAATAAAGAATGCTATTGCAGTTACGATAATACAAAATTATACTTCTGTTCTCATTCTATATTTTTCGAATTATCACACACTATTCCCCCCTTCACTGCTTCACTGTTATAACAATGAAAGGAGAAAAAGATTAAAACACAATATAGTATTTCTTTTTCACAAATCTTATATAAGCCACAAAATTGTTGCGCGACTTTCTAAGCAAGGTCAGGCAATAAAATCATACTCTAAAAACCACTCAACATACCACTTTTTGATATTATAAAGCCATAAAATGCAATTATCGTCTCCGCAAAAAATATCTCAGAAAAACAAAATCCCTCCTGCAACAATTAGGATACTCTCTCAAATATTACCAAAGTACTATTGGCCAGAGAATTTGGATGCCTTATTTTTTTATACACCATCTGCTCCTCATGAGAAGCTAAATGATAGTAGCTATGTCAAGATTAAGAAACGACTAGATACAATCAATGTGGAATGCAATGAACCGCTTGAAGTCCTTGGTAATTTGCTTGGGGATTTTTTGGACAGCGAGTGTCATAAGTTAGTCAGATTCATATTTCAAGATATATCAGAAGATCAAATGCTACAAGAGCTTAAAGAAGATCAACGTAAAGTTTTAGAAACGTTAAAGAAAGATGGATTGGAATATCAGCGTGGAGGATATATTATCAAGAATGAGGTGACCTTCACACAAGAATTGCAAAAAGCTGGTCTCCTCTCGATGGAAGAGCTAAAAAAACTTATTGCAGAGAAAGAACTTTCAGCAGTAGAAATCGAAATAAATAGGGCATTAGAAAATATAGAAAAAGATCCAAGGGAGGCAGTTCTATTTGCAGCAAATCTGTTGGAAGCCTCTTGCAAAGCTTATCTCGACCACCATTCTATCCCATATGCAGAAAACGCCCGTAATAATCTGCCCGCTTTATGGGAAGAAGTCGTTAAGAAAGCTAAGATCCATCCCGAAGATATGAAGCAAGAAAACTTAAAAAATCAAGATCTAGATGAAAATGACTTAAAAATGATCGCATCCGGTCTGTATCAAATTGTGCGCGGTACTATAAAGTTAAGAAACAAGAAAGGTGCAGCGCACGGCCGCTCAAAAAAGGATTTTGAACTAATCAATCTCAAGCCTCGCCATGCGCGTTTAACTTTTAATGCCGCCCATTCTCTCTCAATT
>NZ_JBHILQ010000038.1:0-6014 GCF_042193395.1 Bartonella sp. TT29SHDZB | reverse complement strand
AAGGACACTTTCATGCTTTAAAACGTCTACCTTTAAAGCAAATACATAAAAAGCTGCACGCATAGTGCAGCTTTTTTTGTAAATTCTTCTGATTGTCTTTTTGTATCATTGTCTCTCATATCAGACAACTTCACCAGCCCATCATCCTTAATACTCCCCTTTCAAAAAACATAAGGAGCTGGTCATTGCTGCCAATAGGCATTGTGCTTGTTTTAGAAAAGAGCTCTGAAAACTTCCTTTCTCAACTGATCATCAAGAAAAACTATACAAAGCATGGGATATACCATAAACACGTAGAAGAAAATTGTACCTTATAACCTCTTGGGGAGGAGCATTGTGACAAAGAAAAAATCCATGATTTTTGCCAAAACTGGGCTTTTTTTCGTTTTGGGCTTTAGCAGCTTTGCCGATGAAACAGCACAAGTTACATTTGCTCTCCATTTAGCAGAAAGCACAGCATCTATTTCAATGCTGCTTTTTGCAGGGCTTGTCGGGGCAATTTGTGCGGGCCCCATTGCACCACGCCTCTTGCATCACTTCCAACCGCGCGAACAGTACCCATTGTTTTATTGTTTGAAGCACTCTTCATAGCCGTTGCCGCAATCGCCAACCAATTTTGGGTTTACATTGCACTTTCTTTCGCACTAGGTTGTGCTGGTTCACTCTTTTGGTCTGCTATTCTTGTTGCGGTACCTGACTTCACAAAAAATGACCACCAATTAGATCGACTAAACCGCGTTATCCAAACAGTTCGTAATCTTGGCTACATTGCCGGACCACTGCTAGGGGGGGTATTGTATGGAATATCAAATGGGCAAAAAGGGCTCTTTGCACTATCCATCATGGTTCTTTGTGCTACCTTTATCACTCTCTTCTGTTTTAAAAGTTTTAAAATTCATACACAAACGACAAACACAACGCAGCAAGCCAAAAAAGGGCTAGATTTAACGGGTCTTTTGCGTAAAAAAAATGTTGTCTATGCTCTTTCTCCCCTCATCATTACCATCATCCTCACCTCTGCTCTCAACGTCTTATCGATTGTCCGCATCCGCACGGAACTGTACTTCAGTGCAGAAACCTATGGGGTAATCACAAGCATGTTAAGTCTTGGCCTCGTGGTTGGTCCACTCTGTTTCTCCAGCCTTTTTCATCGCTTTGGTAATGCCGCTGGAGCATCACTTGCCGCTGCAATCATCGGCTTTGCAATTTTCTGCTTTTCCTTAACACATATCATATGGTTGATGATGCTTTCATTTTTCATTCTTGGGGGTGCAAACGGTGTGCAAAATGCTCTAATGGCAAGTTTTATGATGAAAGCCATTCAGAAAGAACACCGAAACAACCAAATGCCTGCCTATATCTTTATCATACAAACAGCGGTGTGCCTTGGCTTTCTAGGAGCCGGTTTTGTAAAAGTGCATCACACCCAAAGCACACTGTTTATCATTGGCATCGCCACAATGATCACAGGCATATTAGGCTTTATCATAAACCGCACTATACAAAAAAAGGAAGGGGATAATGCCTAGCAAACTTTGCCATCTATTCTCTCGAAAAAAAACATGCCCAAAAATGGCATAACAATCACCTCCCGATGAAATCGTTGTATCTCCCCTATAACCCCATACCAAGCAATGTGATTTTGATGAACCATTCTCGTGTGGAGGAGCAAATAACCATCGCCAAAACTTGATATTTTAAAGCAGAAGAAAACAGTTTAACATCATGCAACAAGATCCTATAAGCTTAAATTTTTACCATGGAACAGGTGGTTATGTGTGGCAACTGGCAGACTATATGCGACATGATTGTCATGAGAGCTCCCACACACTTGAATTGCAAAAACCAACACCACCCATAGCCATCAATTCTTTCGCTGTCTACCCACATGAACTCAATCCTTTATCACGCGTTCAATGGGCAAAAGATGTACAAATAATAAAAAACAAACCAGCACTCATTGGCAAACGGCAAATACAACCCATCACTATTGTTTCTACAAAAGGAGCGGCATTTGGCGGATTCGACTTTCCCACATTTGAAGCACTTCGTGAAGGCTGCCTTGTCCAATCACTGAGGGAAATACAATTCAATGGTACTCTTCTTGCCTCTGGAAGTCTTTTGATCTCACTTTTACAACACGGTCTCATCGAAACAGATCAAAAAGCATTTTCAGAAAATGATGCAACCGCTCTTTTACGAGAGCCAACATGTATTATCATAGATTCTTCTCTTGGCAGTCTTGCCATTAATCAACTCAATGGGCGTACAATCCGGCTTCATGAAAAAACAAAACATCTCTTGCAGCAAGCCGCCACACCAATGCATCTTCAATATCCGCTAGAGGATTCAATAAAGTTTCTTGTAAAAGCAGGAATGCTACGATTGATAAAATTATAAGGATAAAAAGATGCAGCTGATAAGACCTGGCATGGGAACAGAAAATAGTGCACAGCTCATTTATGCGCTTATTCAAATGGCAAGACCGCGCACAGTCATTGAAATCGGTGCTGGTGATAGTACGCGCTTGATTGCTAAAGCACTGCAAAAAGCAAAACAAACATGGCAACAAGATAAAAAACTTTTAGAATCTTCCACCTGGGAAGAGCGTACAGCTTTGCTTGACCCTTCAGGAATCCTTGAGAATTACGAACCTCGGCTTATCACCATTGATGATTTTTCAGCAGAAAGCCAATCAGCAGAAGAAGCATGGCAAAAACTGCTTCAAGGCGGTATTGAAAAAGATACTGTAACATTTATCCATGAGAATTTTTTCTCTCTTGATGAAAGCACCCTCAAATCTTGGGGACCAATAGATTTTGCTTGGCTTGATGCTGGTACTCCCGCAGATGATGTGCGATTTGTTACCACAGTTTGGGAACACATCACCGCGGGTGGTTATCTTTTTCTGCATGAACCAACAATGACCACAACAATTGCTCACAATAGCGAACAACGGGTTCGACGTGTTAGAACTCCCATCTGGGAAGAAATTCTCTACCGGCTTGATGGCTCCTATGAAGCTTTAACACTCCCCGAAAACCACAAATATCGCCAAGGTGGTCTGGGGATTATTCGCAAACGCACCTCTGCCGAACAAATTGTACGCGCACAATCGCTACAAGCAGAACTCATAGAAATCAATGAACTGCCCATTCGCAATGATCTTTTGCCCATGGGGAAAGAAACCCTTCACAAACGCAATACCCGCAATTCACTGATCTCTGCCATGACGTCACCGACACTGCGTACTGTTTATGCCGCCATTATCCTTGGTGCAAAAAATCTTACTGATATCCTCAAACATGTCGATTCAGATGCCAAAAACATTCACAAATCCATCAATCGCCTTTTGAATCTCCGACTTATTCACAACACAACAGAAGGATTTCAAGCCGAAGAGACAGTGTGGAAAATGCTAGAAAATAAACATGAGCGGAATAGGGAAAATTTAAGCGACCGCCATTTAGAAACAGAAGAGATGCTATCAAAAATTGGTGAAGCCTTTCAAATGGGAAAAATCTATAGCGAAACGGAAGTTTCCAAGATATGCAACCTCTTTACGATAGACTTTGCCCGATTACGACGCACTCTTGTTGAGAGAGGTTTTTTACAACGCCATGGAGGAAAATATCAACGCATGCGCTAAAAGAGAATTGAAAAATGATTAGCGAACGCTATCGTTTTTCTTCTCTATTTCAAGAGAATGAATAACCTTCCACTAAAAAAATATAATTTCATTAAAAGGTTACAAAATCATTCATCCCATTCATATGTTGACAATCTATGGAGATGAGATTAGCGTGCCCTCTTCGCAAGAGATGCAATGGGGAGGAACAAGAGTGCGGGATGCCAATTGGTTATCAAAAAGGATTGGGTGGTTATCAAAAAGGATTGGGAATAATCAAAACCATCAGGAGACGATATAGGATCAAGGTCTCAATGATCTTACGATTGTTGCGCGAACATCAGGGCACAGTGTTGTTGCTCAATTCAAATCATGCTCGATATTTCTAAAAACATCGTAGAAAAAACAATATTCTTGCATTGGACTGGCTAGTGAATCAAAGAAAGATACTATTTCAACGAAATGTGCATAGTAGAAATAGGGCTGGCAAAACTTCCTCAAAAGATACAACAAAATGTCTTTGATCATTTAACAACACTTCTATGGAAATTCCATGGGCAAAAATAAAATTCCTTTTTTCATCTATAGCACAGTTTTTCTTTCTGAATTTTCCTTTTTCTTTGTACTCCCTCTGCTTGGAAACTCTTCTCTCATAACTGCCGCCAATGTTGCTTTTTATCTCGCTGGATCGGTAATCCTTGAAAGCATTCTCATGGTAACCACAACGGGTTTATTAGAAAGATTTTCGCGTAAACTCTTAATGGCTACCGCCTTTATTTTAAGGAGTAGCGCTTTTGTGTGCATTATCCTATCGCTTACACCTTCTGCATGGTTGATCTTTTTTACCTTAATGGCTTTTTCGAAAGCAGTTTCAAAGCCATTTTTGAGAGAAATTTTATCAGAACATCTCAACGAAAATGCTCTTAAACGCGCATTAACTCTCTATTCTTTTTTTCAAAATGCTGCTGTCGTTATAGCACCTCTTGTTGCAACGAGTGCCATAAAATACAACGCATCAACCTTCTTAATGGCTTTTTTTGCACTCATTGGTTTGTATCTTTGTGTTCTATCCATTCAAATTGTTTATCATTACCCACATAAAACATTATCTCTTGAAAAGAATAAAAAAACAAAAAAAGCTCTTCTTTCTTCTTTAAAAACAATAATACATAATCGTTCTATTGTTTATTTGCTGGTCACGGCTTTGCTTTGTGCATACCTCATGGGAATTTTCATCACCACCACAACACTTCTCAGTAAATTTGACAGAAATCTCGCCCCTTATAGTGGAATTTTCTTTTCAATTGTTGGCATCAGTATTTGTATCTGGCAAGGAATAATCAATAAACATCTCAGCCTTTCTGATAAATCAACTTTTTATCTGCTCTGCTTTATGGGAAGTTTCTCCTCGTTTTTCCTCATAGGTGGGGTCTTTACCGCTGTGACTGCGTTAATTGCCTACAGTGTCTATGAATCTGTCATGATTCCAGAGATATACTATCAAGCAGGGAAAACAACTACATCCCTCTCTGCCAGTGTTCTTTTCAGTTATATTCTTGTTATTTCAAATATTGGCCAAGCCGCCGGCTCATGGACAAGTGGATGGATTATCAGCCATTTCAACAATCATATCGCTTTCACCTTTTGCATGATTGTTGGTGCCTCCGCCTTTGCTTCTTGCCTTTGCCTCATGCAAACGAAAAAATAAGCAGCTTCCATGTCACATATCATTTTTGAAAACCCGTAGCACAACAAGAGCACTCAAAATAATTCGCCATAAATCACTCAATTATGGGTTTGTAACACACTCTGCGGCAAAGAAGCTCGAAACGGTCTTTAAAGATTGCTCTGTAAACGCCGTTGCCAATTGCCTCATAGCATAAAGTATTATGGGGGCAGACAAGCGTAAGGTAGCTACATTCTGCACGAATAATATTCTATTGATATCGATGTGCAACACAGCCAAAGCATTTTTTTATAATTCGCTCAGAAAAGGATTTTGAACTAATCAATCTCAAGCCTCGCCATGCGCGTTTAACTTTTAATGCCGCCCATTCTCTCTCAATTTATATTTTAGAGCTCATGGATCAGCCATAATAAAAAACCATATCACGATTACCAGCATTTTCTTGTGCCATTTTTAATGCCTAAAAAGCATTAAGGGGGGTGGCCGCTGCTTCTACCCTACAAAACCAAATATTTCTATAGCATGACAGAATGAGTAATCACACCACCCTATAGTTCTCCTCTTCCCCGCGTTTCTAGGCTCCGCTTCTAAAGTCAGTGGCAATTTCTGTAAATGCAAAAGGCGCCCTTAAGGATGGCGAATGAGGATGGTGCAAAAGTATTGCCTTGATTATTTTTTTAAGAACAAACTAGCTGGTGT
>NZ_JBHILQ010000037.1:0-6264 GCF_042193395.1 Bartonella sp. TT29SHDZB | reverse complement strand
TTAACTTATTGAAATATAATGATTTTAATTTTCTCTCATTTAAAAAAAATGATATAGGTTCTAAAAAGAACTGACAAAAATGACAAAAGTTTATTAAAAGGGATTTTTCTAATCTTTATAATGATCAATCTCTTTTTAGATGTTTTCATAACAAGCAATAAATCGCAATTATTCTATTTATCAACTAGTTGTATAACATCATCTAAGGTATAAGTTTTCATGAATCTTCCCCTGCATACTCTTTAATTCTTTTGCAGAGAAATTCATAAAAATTACTTGCGTAATATTCAGAATCTTCAGATGTATACTTGAGATAGAGTGGGCATTCACCATCCCGAAACTGCTTATAATCAAAATAAAAGGTTTCACCAAAATCAGTTGTGCAGATAACAAGTTGTTTGGGGTCCGTAAAGCCATCTCTTCTATCAAGCAAATTTCGGTAAACAATATCACCAGCAGGAATACCTGCACAGATTTCATAAATACTGAATATTTCTTCACCTCCAATTTCTCCTCCTCCATAATTTTTTAAAAAATTCTTATAGGAAGAGGTAAATTGTAAACCAAGAGTGTTCTCAGCTGTTTTAATCCGTACATCATCAGGGGCATTATCTTGAGTACCAAAATTAATAACATGACTATGCATATCAACATATTGTGCAACATCTGATAAAGTATAACTTTTCATAAATTTTTCTCCATAAGTCACAGCGTGTTTTTACTCATAATGAGTGCTCCTAATGATCAATCTTTTTCTACTATAGCCAATGGAATTGAGATGAGATTGATAAAATCATAAGAGATATGTTCTTGACGGAGCTCTTTTCTCATCTGTCTCTGTACAATCATCTCGCATTTACAATATATGATGGAATTAAAGGAGGTGATCATTAAAGTTTAGAGAGCGCCTTTTAGGGATATTATTTCAATATTTGCAATAATTACTCTTTCTTTTTTCCTACTTAGGAATTTTTTTTTGAAATCCAACAAATAACTTTTCTGATAAAATTTGTCTTTGGATTCATAGGAGCAACCAAACTCCTGCCTTGATAAAATGAGTAGAGAACCTCAACGAGAGGACTATCTTGTTGTTGTGTCATAGGATGTAACATAATAGGTCTAAAATCGACTCCAATAGGTGCTCTTCCTGATACCATTCTTTCCACATTTGTACCCGTTACTATCTGTCCTTCTTCTTTCCAAGAAGAAACTGTTTCGGGCTCAAACAGTTCATCTTCCTGATAAACTTTTTGACTTTTAAATTCCACCGGCTCAGCTGCCCCCATACTTTTTTTCTTTATCCATTTCATGATTCATAATCCCCTCGATTTTTTCAAAATAATCAATTTATTCTTTGTTCTAAATAGACTTAAATAAACTCTCCTTCCAAGAGCGAGGTTATTCCTCGCTAGAAAGCTCTGAGTGATCATCAAAATCTTTTGCTACCCGTTCAATCAAAGCGTAGCTCACTTGCTTCACCTTTGCTACTTCTTTGGCTAAAGCTAATGCACGTTCAAGGTGGGTTTTGTTGATGCTCTCGTCAAAGCCTAGGTGATCACCTGCCGTAAAGCTTTTCTGATAAGATTGTAAGGTCTCAACATCACCCAATAAAGCAAGAGCGCCAAGATGAAGTAAAGCATAATGTGCATCGTTTGCTTCAGACGTGGTGCTTTTTTCCCAAGGAGCAGCGCCATAATCAGAGCGAAGTCTTTCAGAAAGGTCAATGTCTGTTACCGCCCATTTTAGCGCGTCATCAAGTGCTTGCTTTAAGCGATCCGCAGTAACTTCTGGTTCAAAGATTTCTAAACCCTTTGCTTCAAAATTAAGCTGTATATCTGGAATATCTTCCGTGTGGGTAGGATCAATGAATTTACAAGCGGTGGAAAGAATGCCCGTGCTAATCATAAAGGCGCTATCAAATTGCGGGTAGTCTTTGGCAATTTCGTCGTTATAAAGAATGTCTACTTCACGATCAGCCAATTGATAGCTTGCCATATGGTCATTCTCATTGATTTTCTCGGTTGACCAGCCTAGGCTTTTTAAAAGTGCATGAGCACTTTCCATGGTGAGACGATCATCATTGTCATCCACTTCATCCACTTCCTCTGCCACTTCAACAGAAGTTGTTTTAGAAGCAACAGATGCTATTTGCGGATCCAAGCTCAAAATCGGTGCATTTTTCGGAAAACCTGCTCGATAACCCCGTGCAAGAGTGAGGAGATTATCAATTCTATATTTTGAGATTTCTTCCACAAAACCTAAAGGATTTCCCTTTCTAAAATTCTCCTTATAAGATTTGAGCTTTTCAACATCCCCAATCAAAACAAGCGCAATAAGGTGACGCGCTACAAGATCAAGTTCACTGTCTGGGGAAAAAGCCGCATAATCATAAATGATTTGATTGACATTTTGCCGATCTGCCCATTCAAGTATATCTGTACAAATCTCCTTTAGCTTGCCTCTATCCAATTCAGTACTAGAAACTGTATAAACTTCTTCTGCTTCTTTGAGGGCTATATATTGAGGCATATTATAGAAAATCTCTCTATGAGCAGTGGAAAAGCCAAGTGTTGAAAGGGAAGCCTTAAATGCAACAATTGGCTCTTCTTCATCACTTTGAAGACTGTACATTATATTGATGATACGGTCTTTACTGATAAAATAGGTATTACGATCATAGTTTTTATCACGATAAACTGTCCAACCCATTTCTTTTAATTGCTCAGCAACCTTATTGAAAGTAATCAAAGCTTTCGGACCAAGATGTGCTTCTGCTGCTTCTCGCTCATTAAGGATTTTCAGATGTTCTTCAGCAAATTCAACGGCATGGTTAACATATTTTTCTACTTCATCATCATCCAAATGTTCAGAAATCGTACCAGCTTCTAAAAAATTTTTATAAGATTTCAGGGTATCAATTCGACCTGTCAACGCTAAACAAGCCAAATGCCAAACTATATCTGTATCGTAACTATATTTTTGAACAACTGTTTTGCTTTCGATCGATGCTTGTAAATCTTGAGCGCGTGCCCATTGTATTATCCGCTCAGAGATTTGCGTCAATTCTTGCTCATTCAACCTCTCTACACAAATATCAATCCCTTTACCAAAACCACTAAAAATCCCTCCCCCAATTGTATTAAAAGACTGATAAATATCCGTAGGTCGTATCCAATTATATTCTCCCCTATAGTGAATATAACGACAAGCTATAGAAATCTCTTCATTAGAGATCTCAGCTTCAAGACGGACATTGTAATTGTCATGGAGGCGTACAAAACCAAAATCAAACTGAATAAAACGATCTGGCAAAGAAAGAAACATTCTCCCAGGTTCCATAGCAATCCATCCTAGCGTTTTGAAGATGCGACTTGCTGCGGTAAGGCTTATCGAGCGCTGTTTGGGCTTTTTGCGCGTTAGAATATCGTCTAACTCTCCATTCTTATAGGCTTGTGCAAATAAAATAAGGCGATCAATCCACTCCATGGTTGCATAATCGGCAAATTCTGGAACATGTAATTGGGGTGCCGGCTTATCAGACCTTAAAGCATCAATATCGCCAAGCAATGCTTGTGCAACAGCAGAATGATTGGCGGCTTCTTCATGCAATTTTTGTTCAATATCTTGTACTTTCGCCCACGCAATTACCCTATTTAAAGCTTCCTCAATATGACTTTCAGAAAGATTCTGTGCTGTAACTCCGAAATTTTCTTCTGCAGAAATCAACATATCATCATATTTATAGCGCGACTGTTCGCTATTAGAATATTCCTCAGCAAGGCAATAAGCGGCGGTAGTAAGAGCGACTGATAGCCGCAACCTTCCACCATCCTCTCCATAATCTACAACATCATAGAGAATGCGTATTATACGATCAGAAAGATGATAATAAGCAAATGTATCTCCAACTTCATGGCGATGAGTCTCCCAGCCCAATCTTTTTAAAATTTCTGTTACGTTTTTGGTTTGCATAGTCATTCACTTTTCTTCTAAATAACTTGGATATTCGTTTAGTTTATATTTTCGTGGTCCTTTTTCCCATTTCTTACTCAATTGTTTTTTAGGCCACTCTTTATTAAATTTTTTTAGTTGTTCCTCAGTTGGTTTCTCTTTTTTTATAAACTTTTCTAAATTTTCTTGGTATTTATTAAATTTCTCTTTATTTTTCTTAAGATACTCTTCAGCTTTAGGACCACAAAACTTTATACTTCCTGTTGTTTTACATATTTCTCTTAAAGCTTTCTGCATTTTATTTAATTTGGCTTTACCTGTTTTCGTCTCACTAAATGCTGGTTCACCATCCTCAATATAAGTATTATCAGGACGTGTTCTTGCCTTAATTGTACCTTTATCTGTCTTAATTTCAATTTCAATCGTTAATTCTCCCTCGCTTGGTGAAAATCCTTCCTCCTCTAATCTTTGTTTTTCCTCATCGCGTTTTTTGTCATGATATTTCCTACCTTTATTAAGCTTTTTACCCTTTCCATCGTTGTCATCGTCATTATTGTTTTGTGGTTCTTTATTGTTTCCGTTTTTTTTCTTATTTTTACTTTCCTTCTGAGAATCTTTATTTTTTTCTTCTTGTGAGTTTTGATTTGTTTTTTCGCTATCTTCTGCAGAATTTTTCGATGCAAACCAATAGGTAAGGAAATCAGCTATAGCGGTTCTATTGTTAGGAGATTGAACAATAGTTGCTCCACCAGCCATAAAAAGAGACAGAGCTGCCAACTCTTGTGGCGTAAGCGACACAATGAACGCTACAGCAGCTGCTACCGCAGGAAGAAAATTATTTTCGGCAGCATTACCTGCGGCATCAGCGCCAGTATTGACATCACCACCAGCAAGGGCAGCAGCAAAGCCTCCCGCTATGCGCGCGATATCAATGGCATGATCATTAAAATCAGAAAACTGTGCTTCAATCTTTGCATTGATACGCGCTTGTTCTTCTGCCGTTGGAACACGACCATCCAATGCTGCTATTTCTTTTTGTATAAAATTTTTGGTCGACAGTTTAAACTGGAGCATAGCAGTGGCTTCGCCCACAGCCCCGCCGATAGCACCGGCAGAGCAAGCACCGCTCGCAACAGCGCCTTTTAAGCAGCCAAGACCGGCGTGAGCAACGATCTGCGTGACCGTATTTATTTTGCCTTCTGCCTTGGCGGTACCGATTTCTTCTGCCAACGATTTGCCAACCGTATCAGACAGGGCGATGCGCAGATTGTTAAAAAAGTTCTTGTCAAGAGAACCACCCTCAAGAGCCGTTTGCACGCCTGTGCCAATGGCGGCTTTGATCAGATTCTTTTCCGCTTCAAGGGCGATACGATCGACAAAAGGAGCGGTTTTTGGCAAAGATTGTCCAACACCTGCCATTTCCGTTAGTTGGCTGGTTAAGCCTGCTGTCAACATCGAAGAGACAATGCTGAGAACATTCTTTGAAGAACCAAGCTCATGCAAGGCGCCGGCAATGTTGCCGCGATTATTGACAAGAGCCACAGCGCTTTTGTTAATCAATGCTTGGACACCTGCCTGTATCGCTGCATTCATGGCGGTGCTCGAGCCAAGCCCCAAAGCACCGGTAATGGCACTGGCAGCGCCCGAGGCTGCTCCGCCTGTAACCGCCGTGACAGCCAATGCCACGATAGCCGCACCGGCTTCTGTCAATCCTTGGGCTTTATAATCCCAGTCTTTAAACTCAGCCTTAACTGCTTGCCAATCCACTTGCTTGGATAATTCTGGATCATCACGCAGTTGCTTAATCCATGCCATGCCTGGAGAGAGTGACAATTGCTCAAGGGATTTGTCTAAATCACCGGTTGCCTCATATTCAACAACGAAGCCATTGCCTGCATCAAGCTTCATGCCACCCTTAGCATCTATGGTGACATGCTCGATGGTCTCCTTAAGGTAACCTTTATCGCTCTCACTCCACCACACAAGGTTTTCATTACGCTGATAAACGTCCTTAAAATCTTGATCCTTGTTGGTCAGAAACTTGATTTTTCCCTTATCTGCTGCCAAATGCGTCTGACCACCACTTGATAGCCCTGCCGCACCAAGTGTGAGATGCCCATTTTGCGCGTGCATGGAGAGGTTGCCCTCTGCTTCTATCGTGGTTTTGTTTGTAGTAACTTCTGTTGATTGTTGACGAAACTTATTCTTTTGTTTCGATTTGTCGCCTTCTTTGCCCCTAAGATCCAAATCAAAACTGTTAAAATCTTGCTCTGAAATCGCGTTGAGAGCGCCACCACTAGTGAAATCGCCATT
>NZ_JBHILQ010000036.1:0-6406 GCF_042193395.1 Bartonella sp. TT29SHDZB | reverse complement strand
CACATCTGTATAGCTCTCCTCACTCTCAGTTCCATCAGATTTTACTGTTTTAACCGTGAATGTAGGTTTGCTCCATTTGCCATCCTCATACTTAGCACCACCACCTAAAGACTTCGCAACATCGCTCCCTAGAGCATATAGCTGGTTACCAGCTACAGCATCCGTTGACGTTCTACTAATGTCTCCATTTTTAAGAGACGTAATCTTGCTGTTCTCTTTACTATCCCCATGCGTCGCTACAAAGGCATTCGCCGTTTGGCTCCAGATTAAAGAATCACTTTTTTCACCAGCAATTTCTTTGCTAATCTCATTTTTAATATTCGTGATAGAATCACCAACACCGGCAAAGGCAGACGCGACACTGTCATAAGTCGAGTCAGTAACATCACCATCAGAATTGAATCGCTTAACCTTGAATGTAGGAGCAGTCCACGTGCCATTCTCATACCTAGCGTTACCACCTAAAGATTTTGCAACTTTATCACCTAGAGCATGAAGCTGATTACCCGTTACGGCATCCGTGGAACCAGCATTAATCGAACCATCTAAAAGAGATGTAAGCTTGCTATTACTTTTGCTATCTTCCTTGCCATGCGTCGCTACAAAAGCATGTGCAGTATCGCTCCAATGCAAGGAATCACTCTTTGCTTCAGCAATATCTTTGCTAAGTTCATTCTTAATATTCGTGATAGAATTATTCATATTTACGAAAGAAGTTCCTACACCAGCAAACGCTGTTGCTACATCATGATAGTCTTTATCTTCTGTTTTGCCATCTTCTTTCACGCTCTTAACCGTGAATGTAGGTACACTCCAAGTTCCATCCGCATAACTAGCATTACCACCTAAAGATTTTGCAACCCCAGTGCCTAACGTATAAAGCTGGGAACCATTAACGGCATAGGTTGACGTTTCTGAGAGCTCACCAGGAGAAATATCCACAAGACGCCGTGTCTCACCTTCACTACTCCGAAAAGTTATTTGAGTTAATGGTGAGGTAGGAGCAATAGTTATCATCCTTTCATCATCCGCTCGGGCTAGTCCACTGGGTAAGCTTCTTAAAAAAGGAAAGCTGCCTGTGTTTTCATGCCTATCATCACTTTGAGATAAATTATCTTGCTTTCCCCCAATAGTAGCGAGTTCCTTTATCTCAACAATCTGATGATTTAAACTTGTGGAAGCACTCTTCACGCCAGAAAATGCATCCGCAACACTTTTATAACCTTCTACATTCTTATAACCTTCTGTACCTGCAAATGCAGTATCAAAAGCAGCTTTAGTCTGAAACTTAATATTAAGACTTAAGTTCTTGGGGGCATCCTCCCCCTCCACAAATGCAGAGCCACTATCTCTATACAATTTACTGCCAACTACATAGGCTGGCGGAATAGCTTTAAGCGCATTTGTACCACCACTAAAGTCGTTTGATATGTTATTTAAAATCTGAGTAGCAGCAGCAACAGGAGAAACATTTGATAAAAAGATAATCACTGAAGCCAATGAAAGCGCTTTAATAAAAAGCCGTCGATAAAACGAGCAAGAATCTTTACAATCATTCACCACTAGCGCTTTTGGTGTGGTATATAATTTTTTCATAACAAATTCTCCAAATAAGAAATACATATTTAGAACATTAAAAAGTCATATTTCAGTGTTAGGAGTGATTAACGACGTGATTTTTTTGTTCTTTATAAGGTTTGAGTTTGCCGCAGAGGCGAACAGAAGTAATTAGAAGTCTAGCAAGGTTGCAATTAATCTTGATAAACGATGTGGTTAATGGGTTTTTTATTTTTTCCGCCTTTAAGAAGGGTGCTTTTTTTGCAACAAAACTCCTGAATGAAGGTGAAAAACAGGTATGAAGAAGATATACTTGCACCCTATTGTTAGGTCTGCGGTTTATAGTTTTAAAAGTAAAAGAGTTCATTTTATATGATTAAGAAGCTGTAAGGTATTATTCGGGGAAAAGTTTAAGTTGTCGGCTGAATGATTTAGAGTACTTGTTGTGAAATCATTACGCTTTTATCGCGGGGATAAGCGACATACTCTTGAGCTTTAGAGTAAAATGAGGATGATTGTGTGTTTTTTTCATAATCAGCTGCCCCCCCTTGCGAGCATTTTTCTGTTTTTACCAAAATGAGTCTTACTAAAGAATATTTTGTGATGTTATAGACTATTGAGTGAAATAGCAAGAGAAAAATGAATTTAATTATTTTTACAGAATGAGTCTTTCCGATTTATATAACCGTGAAATATCCTTATAACTTTAAAATTCATAGATTCCATGCACTATAGACTTGTCTAGAGATTCTGTTTCATAGTTTTATTTAAGTGTCCCATTTTGATCAAAATGAGTCTTACTAATAATTGCCGCTGTTGCATACCTCATGATTGCTACTGCTATGTACAGAGCAAATAAATAAAATAATAAAATAGGATTTTTAAATTTTTAAACGTATCCCCCCAATGGATATTTTCTATCAATGAAATTATAGAACGTACAGTTTTAAAATACTGTGCGATTACGCACTCTATCAATTTATATGAGAGTATTACGCTGTATTTATAAAATTTTTGTTAAAGTAATTTACTTTTTACTAAAATCAATCTCACTAAGATTATTACTATAGAATACATTGTTATAAGACTTTATAAGTATACTACTCTATGGACTTCTCTGTAAAATATTACTTCTCTATAATATAAAATTTCGCCCTTGTCTGATGAGACAAGGGCGAAACTTCGCTTAAATTGTAGTTTTTCATATTCTCTGGTGTTATTTTAATTTCAGAGTTATTCCACCACCTACACCCCACTGACCGCCAGCACTGGTTGCTGATAGATTAGAACGAATCTTGCCATCTTCAGATGTATAACCTGCACCAATCGCAAAGGCAGATTGTCCACGCCAAAAACCGCCACCAAATGAAACACTCACAGATCCTGGGTCATCGAAGTAACGTAAGTTAGAGACTGCCAAACCAATCGCTGCTGCTTGCCTTGCCTCTTTGCGCACATTCGTAATATCATAACTTAGTGCGTCAAACTTCATATCGGTATAGGATTTCGCCGCATTAACACCATTATTGACTTGATCGTCCGTATACTTTTTCGCACTGTCAAGAGTAATCTTCATCTGCTCCGCGGTATGATCGTATAACTGACCACCATTCACTGCGTCCTTAGAGCCTGCTTTAATTTCTCCATCTTTAACATTCGTAATCAAAACAGGCTCACTGTCATCGACACCTTTTAGAGTGATGCTATTGATCTTTTTCCCCTCATTATCAGTATCATAGCTAACCGCAACATTCACCTTGTCGTCAACTTCTTTTACCTTACTGCTAAGTGCTTTTACATCTTTACTCAGCGCCTGAAACTGACTTTCATTCACCTCATAAGTTGACTTTTCTAAAATTTCACTAGGAGCAACAGTTACCGTGGTTGAATTATCCGCCTCATCTATGGCGCTTTCTTCCTCATCTATGGCAAGAGGTAAGCTTCTTAGAAAACGTGCGCTTCTCATAAAAGGAAAGCCTTCTGAAATAATATCCGAAGGATCACCATTTTGTGGTTTATCCGTTGTTTCACCAATACCAAGGCCACTCTTTATACTAACAATCTCCTTATTCAAAATTTTGAAAGCACTATTAACGCCAGAAAATGCATCTGCAACATTAGTATAGTTTTTCTCAGTTTCATTACCATCCTTATCAAAGGCTTTAACTGTAAATGTAGGAGCACCCCAGTTTCCCTCTTTATCATATCCAGCACCACCGCCAAAATAACGTGCAAATGCCTGAGCCATCAAATAAACTTGACCACCATTTACTGCTTCGGTCGATGTTGCCGTAAATGCACCCCCTTTAACACCAGAGATAACTCGTGGCACATTAATACTGTTTGCAATATCTATTCTATTGCCACCCTTGTCTCCACCAATCGTAATAAGCCCAACGCTATTTTGCTTAACAAAACTATCACCTGTCACACTTTCGATCTTTTGATTAAGATTCGTAAAAGAACTACTTACACCAGAAAGCGCATCCCCAACATTCTTATAGTTCTTTTCAGTCCCACTACCATTTTTATCAAAAACCTTAACTGTAAAAGTAGGAGCATTCCAGTTTCCATCTTTATCATATCCAGCATTATCACTAAAATAGCTAGCAACTACATTGCTCATGGCATAAAGTTGAGAACCATTTATCGCATCAGTGGACGCTGCTGCAATCGAACCAGCCTTAACACCCGAAAGAGTCCGAACTGCATTATCAACGTTTGCAATGCTTACCTTAGTTCCACTTACTTCTCCACCAATGCTAATAAGTCCTGTATCATCTTGCTTAACAAGACTATTACTTGCCACCTTAATATTTTCAATCTTTGCATCAAGATTTGTGAAAGAACTACTTACGCCAGTAAAGGCATCCGCAACATTCTTATAGTCCTTTTCAGTTCCATTACCATTTTTATCAAAGACCTTAACTGTAAAAGTAGGAGTTATCCAGTTTCCTTTTCTATCATATCCAGCACCACCGCCAAAAGAGATCGCTGTACTGATGCCTTGGGAAAAAAGCTGAGAACCATTGACTGCATCAGACGAGAATGGCGAAACCCAACCATCAGCAACACCAGTAAGAGTCCTCAATCCATGAGAGCTATTTGCGATAGTTATTCTATTGCCACCTACGTCCGCACCAATTGTAATAAGTCCTGATGCATCTTGCTTAACAAGCTTATCATACCTAGTTTCAGCGACATAACTCTGCAAACCATACAACGCAGAACCAACATCTCTATATATTTTACCGTTAATTATATAGGTTGGCGCAATACTTTTACGTATATTTGTACCTCCGCCAAAATACTGTTCTACATTACCCCAAAGATCACAAGCAAAAACAGGAGAAGCATTTGATAAAAAGGCAGCTACTGACACTAATGAAAGCGTTTTTATAAAAGGTAATCGATAAGACGAGCAAGAATTTTTTAAATTACTCACTGCTAGCGTGTGTGGTGTGGTATATATTTTTTTCATAATAAATCCTCTAAGTAAAAAAAGATATTTAAAACATCAAAAAGACATATTCTGGTGCTACTAAGTTCCAGAGATTGTTTTTTCTTGTTTTATAAAAGATTAGGGTTGTCATAATGCGGAAGAGGACTATCTAAGATATCAATGAGATAGAAGTCGACGTTGATCGATAGTCCAATTAATAAGGTTTTTATTTACCCTCTTTAAGGAGGGGTGTTTTTCTTTAGCAGAGCCTTTAAATTTAAAGGTGAAGAAAGGTGAAAGAAGTATAGAAAAAACATGTTTGCGTACTATTATTAGGTGTTGTATGTTTAAGAGGCAATAAAGGATGTTTATTGCGGAAGGGATTTAGGTTGTTTGTTGAGTAATTTAGAGCGTTTTTTGTAGGGTTATTGCGCTTTTGTCGTGAAAATAAGCGAGATGCCCCTGAGTTTTATATTTGTATCTCTTAAAGCTTTTTGAGATCAGACGATTGTGGTTTTGTGATTTTGCCATAACTTACCGCACCCCGCTTTGCGAGAAGATTTCTAGTTTCCTTTAATTAATTTTTCGCATTTTATACAAATATTAAAAAATAGCAAGAAAAAAAATGAAACTTTTTATTTCTTTAAGAATACCCCTTGTGGATATTTCTATTATAAAATTATAAACTGTATAGTTTTAAAATATTGTGCGATTACACGTACTCTATTAATTTATATGAAAAAATCACTCTGCATTTGTAATTTTTTTGTTAAAATGCTTTATTGTAACTAAAATTAGTCCCACCAAGATTATTATTATAGAACTTTACAAGTACACTACTCTATGAATTCTTGGGTAAAATGTCACTTCTTATAAAAATTCTATCCTTGTCTTATGAGACAAGAAGGAAAAAGCCCCTTAAAAAGAAATATTGATTACTCAAATAATCCCTTTTGGAGATGATAAATGATTTTATCATAAAAATTTTACAATAAAAAATATATTTTACTCAAAATACGCCCTTATCTTCTATTGCTATTCATTTATGATGAGAATAACTTTCCTTCTCTTTAAATGGCACATGTAACGCATTTGATAAGAGAAGGAAAATCTATTTCGAATTTTCTATTGTTAATTCAGTGTTACCCTAAATCCAGCACCTACACCCCAATGTCCCCCAGCACTCGTTGCAGATACGTTAGAGCGAAATCTTCCATTTTCAGACATATAACCAGCTCCAATAGCAAGTGCAGATTGACTGCGCCATACACCCGTACCAAGTGAAAAACTTAATTTTCCCGGTGTATCGTCATAGCTTAAATTAGATACTGCTAGACCAATAGCAGCAGCTTGTCTTGCTTCTTTCCGAACATCCTGAATAGCATAATTCAACGTCTCAAACTTCAT
>NZ_JBHILQ010000035.1:0-6447 GCF_042193395.1 Bartonella sp. TT29SHDZB | reverse complement strand
GTTGAGATTAACTGGTCAGACAATCCGAAGTTTCCTAAGATCTTGAATGAAGCACGACTTGATGATCTGAGAAACCGTCCAGAGACCTATAAGCATATTTGGGAAGGGGCTTATCTTACAGCGGTTCAAGGCGCTTATTATCAAAAGGAAATGTTGGCAGCCGAGCAGGAGGGGCGGATAGGGCGCGTTGCTCGTGATCCTTTAATGCAGATACGCGCCTTTTGGGACATTGGGGGTACGGGCGCCAAGGCAGATGCCACGGCGATATGGATAGCGCAATTTGTTGGTAGAGAGATCAGAGTGCTTGATTATTACGAAGCACAGGGACAGCCGTTATCCGAACATATCGGTTGGTTGCGTCAAAATGGTTATGAGAAGGCATTGATGGTTCTCCCCCATGACGGTGCGACCAGAGACCGTGTGCACAATGTGAGTTTTGAGAGTGCTTTAAATGATGCGGGTTTTGAAACGCAGGTCATTCCCAATCAAGGGGCTGGTGCTGTCAAAATGCGAATAGAGGCAGTGCGACGTATTTTGCCGTCTGTTTGGTTCAATGAAGAGATGACGGTCGCAGGACGTAAGGCACTGAACTGGTACCATGAGAAATGGGATGAGAAGCGCAATATTGGTTTGGGAGCAGAGCATGATTGGTCCAGTCATGGGGCAGATGCCTTTGGATTGATGTGCGTGGCTTATGAAGAACCTCCGACGATACAAAAGCGACCAGCTTATAGCGGTAGAGAAACTTATGAAAGCACGTCATGGATGGCAGAATGATGTATGATGAAGAGCATTTAGATAAAGAAAGTAACGCATCAGATTTGTCGACAGAAGGCTTATTTCGCAAGCTTGTGAGTTGGTACAAAGAAGATGTGGAGCATGTGAATAAATGGCGTGAACATGCGCGGGAGGATTTTCGTTTTTACAATGGTGATCAGTGGAATGAGGCTGATTTAGCGGCGTTAAAAGAGCAACGCCGCCCCGTTATGACTTTTAATCGTATTGCTCCGCTTGTGAATGCTGTTGTGGGTTCAGAGAGAAATAATAAGCGAGAAGTGCAGTTTATTCCCCGTCAAGTAGGGAAGGCATTGCCTAGTGAATTGCTTACTGGTGCGGCAGAATGGTTTCGGGACATGGCGCATGCAGAATACGCTGATAGTGATGCTTTCCAAGATGCCGTTATCTGCGGCATGGGCTGGACTGATACCCGCCTTGATTATGAAAACAGTCTTGATGGTGAACCGGTCATTACGCGTTTAGACCCACTGAAAATGGTCTGGGATAGTGCAGCAGTGCAACCGAATTTAACCGATGCACAACGCATGTGGTATGTAGATCGCAAGCCCTTGGAAGTAGCTAAGCAGATGTTTCCCAAAGCTCATTGGAGTGAACTGAGTGCAGATTGGGCGCGTGATGGGGTTGCTTATGAGGGCATTCATCATAATGATCTTGAAGCTTATAATGATGAGAAGGGCATTGATGTTGAAAACGGTCGTCGGATGGTTACACTAGTTGAATGCCGTTGGTTTGAAAGCGAGAGGTATTACAAAGCGCCCGATTTAAGCACTGGAGAACTTCGTGATTATAGTGAAGAGGAATTTAAGCAGCTCCAGTGCATGATGCCCGATATCCAAGGGGCAGCTTTCAATAAAAAGGTCGTAAAACGTGCTTTTTTAGGGAGGAAATTGCTTGAATCCCCCGATCAACCTTTGGTTCCAGCTGGTCAATTGGGTTGGGAGTGTATAACGGGGTATTTTGACAAGATAGAACGGCAATTTTATGGGGTTGTGCGTCCTACAAAAGACCCGCAACGGTGGGCAAATAAATATTTCAGTCAAGTGATGCATATTCTCAACAGCCAATCCAAGGGTGGAATTATGGCTGAGAGGGGTGCATTTGAAGATGAGAGAGAAGCTGTAAAGAGTTGGAGCAGGGTAGATAGTATTACGGTTTTAAAAAATGGCGCTTTGGCAGGTGGTAAGATACAGCCCAAACCCGTAGCGCAATTCCCAACCGGTTTTTTCCAACTGTTTAATGAAGCCAAGGAAGCAATTAATCAGGTGACGGGTTTATCACCCGAATTCATTGGTACAAGGGAAGTGACACAAGCGGGTATTTTGGAGGCACAACGACGCCAATCCAGTTTAAATCTGCTTGCTTGTCTGTTTGATGGTTTACGTTTGTACCGCAAGCGGCAAGGTAAAATTATTTTGCACTTGATACAGAATTACTTGTCCGATGGGCGTTTGGTACGGATATCTGGTGAGGAGAATGCGCAATATATTCCATTGACGCGTGAAGAAGTAACGAGTGTCGAGTATGACATTGTTGTTGATGATGCGCCAACCAGCCCGAATGAGAAAGAGCGCACCTTCGGTATTATCACACAACTGCTTCCATTGCTTCAAAATGCGATTACGCCGGATATTATGCTTGATCTACTTCGTTATTCTCCATTGCCGGCGTCATTACTCAATCGTGTCAGTGAGAAGTTCCAACAGCAACAAATGGCACAACAACAGCAGATGGACCCCGAGCAGGAAATGAAGTTGCAGGAAAAGCAGCAAGATATTGCGGCTAAAAGTCAGATGCAACAGATGGATTTACAAGGCAAGCAGATTGAATTGGTTATGCGTCAAAAGAGAGCAGAATTGGAAGCGGAATTGATGCAACAGAAGCATGAGCTTGAACGGGAGCGTATTCTTAATGAACGAGCGCAAAATCAAATCATGCGTGAAAGAGCGGCAACATACAGAGGAAGAAGCATTTGAGAGAGGTTAGAGAATGAATGCAGAAATGAACGAAGCTATGAATGAAGCTATGAATGAAGATTACAGAGTTGGAGCACCGGTATTTGATGATGAGAGCTCTTTTGATGCCGGCACTTATGATGGTGAAACGATTGATAATGATGATGTCACCTCTCCAGAGCCGGTTGTGCAGTCCGTTGAAAAGCCTTCAGAGATTGTTCCTAATTTAGAACAGCAGCGTATGGAGCAACAAGCCAAACAAGCTCGTGAAGCGCTTGTCAAGCTTTATGAACCCCAATCCCAGACGCCAATGGTTGAAGGTGAAAATGCACCCCCAGACCTACGTGAGGACCCTGTTCGTTTAGTGGCGTGGATGCTAGATAAGATTCAAAAGCAAGATGCGTATATTAGGGAACAGAAAGAAGCGCTAAGACAAGCTGAGGAACAGCAGCAGCACGATATGCGTCTTGGTGAATTTTTTAATAATTCTGTTAAGTCGTTTCAAAATAAATCCAGTGATTTTGATGCCGCGGCAAATTTTCTTTATGAGGCACGCGCAAAGGAATTGAGTTCTTGGTCATCACTTTATCCTGAGTATGGACAACAAAACACAATAGATGCAATTATAAGAGATCAATTGCATGCTCTTGTAGCGACTTGTGCACAAAGAGATCTCAATCCGGCAGAAGAGATTTATAGAATAGCGCAAAATCTTGGCTATCAGAAGAACCAAGCATTACAAGCGAATAATCAAGTTGCTGCGCTTCAAAGCCGGCAGAATTCTGCGAGAACCTTAACAGCATCTGGAGGAGGGGGCAGTGTTGGACCAATCACTTTAGCAAGCATTGATGGGATGTCAGAAGAAGAATTTGACGCTTGGATATCAAATCCGAAAAATAAAGCAATTTTTCGGCAGTTGCATGGTGCTGGTAACGGGTATTAAGAGTGCATTTTTATAGAAATTAGCCTGTTTTATGCAGGGGTATGGTCCGGCTTTTAAGCCGGTTTTTTTTACAGCAAAGAAAGGTAAAATCAATGGCATTAACAACAGTTAGAGCAGATGATCCTCATGCGATAAGCACGTGGTCAAAATTATTAAATACAGAAGTTTCAAAGGCGATACCTATTGCCCCCCTTATAGGCAAGGGTTCAAACAGCATTATTCAACTTAAAACCGAAACACAGAAAGGCAGAGGGGATTGTGTTACATTTAGCTTACGTACACAGCTTTTGGGACGGGGTGTTACCTCAGGACAGACGCTTGAGGGGAATGAAGAGGCATTACAATTCCTTCATGACAGACTATATATTGACGAACTTTCGCATGCAGTTCGTGTAGAAAATGAAGGTAGTATAGCGCAACAACGTACAACGTTTGATTTGCGCGACGAAGCAAAAGATGGCTTAGTTGATTGGTATGCAGATCGCTTAAGCTTGATGTTTTTCATTCAAGCTTGCGGATATACAGCAAGGACAATCTCTTTTGAAGATCGGATGATAGATATCGAGAATGTGCATTATGGATTTAATGAACCTCTTGCACCAAGTAGTAAGCGAATTATCCGTCCAGATGGTAAAACCAAGGATGAAGAGCTAAGTGAAGCGCCAAAACACAGCTTTAGTTTAAAGCTTATTGACGAAGCTGTAAAAATGGCGAAACTTGCTAATCCCAAAATTCGACCAGTACGTGTGAATGGGGAGAGTGTTTATGTTCTCTATTTGCATCCAACACAAGTGATGCAATTGCGTACCAATACAGAGACTGGTCAGTGGCTTGATATTCAGAAAGCTGCTTACACAGGCTCTCGTGCGAAAAACCCAATCTTTGATGGTTCTTTAGGCATGTATAATGGTGTGATTTTACGTGAATCTGAACATGTCACCCATGGGGTTAAATCTACCGATCATACAGCGAAAAAAAGTGTGCGTCGTGCTGTTTTTCTTGGAGCACAAAGTATCGTTATGGCTTTTGGAAATAATCGCAATGTCAATCGCTATAAATTGGTGGAAGAGCATTTCGACTATCAACGTTACTATGGTTTGTCTGCGAAAACACTGATTGGCATGAAGAAAACCCGTTTCAAATTTCCAAATAGCTCTCAAGCAGCGCAAGATTTTGGAACGATTGTTATCCCCACCTATAGTGGTGAACCTGATAATTAATCATAGGGAGGAAACAAGACATGGCAGATCAATTACCACCTCCATTACAGGGAAGAAATCTTCACACCCAACAGGTGAGTTTCTTACGTTTGAATATCTCGCATAAAGATAAGCATCTTACGGAAAAAATCGGAATTTTGCCTCGTGGCGCTTTGATCACTTCGATTAAAGCTTTTGTCAAGACCGCGTTTTCTGAGGCAAAATTAAAGATAGGCAGCACCTATGGCGGCAATGAGTTCAGTGAAAAAGACATCAAAGCCCAAGGCACGCAAGATTTTACGCCAACAGATCAAAAGTCTTTTGTTGCAGATGATAAGGAGATGACCCTTTATGCAACACGGGATAAAACAACTGCGGCTGGTGAATGTATTGTGGTTGTGCAATTCGTGACAAATCATTGAGGGGATAAGACATGGCAGATTATTTACCACAGCCCTTGCAAGGGAGAAATCTTCATACCCAACAGGTAAGCTTTTTGCGGCTTAATTTTAGCTATGAAGATAAAGAAAACGCTATGAGAATAGGTACGCTACCTCGTGGTGCTTTGATTACTTCAATTAAAGTGTTTGTTAAGACGGCATTTTCAGAAGCGAAGGTAAAAATAGGCAGCACTGCTGGAGGGACTGAGTTTGGTGAAGTAGAAATCAAACAACAGGCAGTAAAAGAGGTTAAGCCCACCAATCAGAAGGAATTTGTCCCTTATGATGAAGAGGTCACTCTCTATGCTAAAGCTGATAAGACAGTACAAGCTGGTCAAGCAAGTATAGTCGTTGAATTTGTAACCAATCACTGAAATTGAGGGGAGAGATTTATTAACTCCCTCTCAGTTTATGAAGTAGAAGACTGTACAGAGAGTTGCAAATTAAGGGCCGATAAGACAGCGACTAAGGTAGAAAGTTTAGGGTCACCAGTCTTACTTAAAGAGCGGTATAATCCACTGCGTTCGCGATTGGTTTCTTTTGCTAAGGCACTCATATTTTGAGCACGTGCAACAATACCAAGGGCATCTGCTATATGAGAGGCATCACCGGTTTTAAAGGCTTCATTAAGAAATGCTTGTTGTACCTCAATGTCTTCAAGATATTCTTCTGGTTTAAAGGGGGTTATTTTCATCACTGTACTCCTCTTTTAACTTTAATGCTTGTTCAATATCTTTTTTCTGCGTTGATTTATCTCCACCACATAACAAAAGGATAAAATCAGAGCCTTTTTGGGTAAAATAAATTCGGTAACCAGCACCATAATGGATACGTAATTCACCTATGCCATTAAAGAATTTAACATCACCGAAAAGACCCTGTTTTAAGCGGACAATACGTTGAAGAATAATAGCCTTAACGCTTTTATCTTTAAGTTTCTTAAGCCAAGTATCAAATTCTATCGTTTTATGAATGAATACCATTTGAGTACTATACTACACAAACTATATAATATCAATAGTAATAATTTTTACTGAAAGGTATTTTGATGACACGTCATTATATTCGGGTTAAGACCGGAGGACCGATACCAGTAAAGCGAGATGTTTATCGTC
>NZ_JBHILQ010000034.1:0-6834 GCF_042193395.1 Bartonella sp. TT29SHDZB | reverse complement strand
GTGAATGATGCCAATCACTATGCTGTTGAAACCATTGGCAACCCTGCTTATCCATTAGAGTTGTTTCAAAGGGTTATCACTGTAAGTTTAGAAACAATGAAAATTGTTAAGAACTTACCAAAATTAGAAATAAGAGAAACCAAATAACTTATAAAGCATGCTCACATGATAGGCATATTAACCTCACAAGGGATATAAGGTCTTATACCTATAGGTTCTATATCACTTTTATAAATTGCTTACATACAATCTTTAAAAGGAGTATTTATATGCGTTATTCTAAAAAGAAATCATTTGCACTTTTAAATACTCTTATTTTGATTGCCTTTAAAAGATTATATCGTAATCTAAAATGATAACTTTGTTTAAAGAGGGTTATGTATATTCATTTTCTTATATTACTTATAGGTTTTGAAGGTTCTTAAAACCCCCACCCCCCCTAAAAAACGTATGTTATTGATTGAATTTAAAGGTTGTATTTTGATATAGGTTGTTTTTTTGGAAACTTGATAAAATTTAACATATTGAAATATAATAAACTTTTATTTTTTATTGAAAAATATGTAAAGGGGGCGGCGTAAAAAGCACCTCCAAAACCCCCAAAACCCCCAAAACCTCCAAAACTCACAACCATAATGGTCTTGATAGCATTTATTATGATTATAATCCCTTTCTTTTGAAAGGCTTTAAAAGATCACATACTCTCATAAGACATGTTTTAATCATTCACTAAATGATCACTTTTGTCGATTCAATGTACTGACATAAACTGACAAATATATATTTACAGTTGTATTTATTTGTTATGGCTGTTTTAATAAGTTGTATTTTGAAAAATTCATAAAACTTAACTTATTGAAATATAATGATTTTAATTTTCTCTCATTTAAAAAAAATGATATAGGTTCTAAAAAGAACTGACAAGACTGACAAAAGTTTATTAAAAGGGATTTTGCTGATCTCTATAATGATCAGTTTCTATTGAGATGTTTTCATAAGTGTTTTCATAATGGTCTATAAATCACAATTATCATATATCCTATTTATCATTTCTCTTATGAACATGAAAAATGATGCTATGGCTATAAAGAACATAACAGCTATAGAGAAAGCAAAAATGCAAATGAAAGCATTTGTTATAAGAGCGCGGTGCTATTAAGGTTGTTTAAATTAGAGCCCCTTATAAACAAAATTCACAAAAAATTTAAAATTCATTTAGTAAAAAAATGATAGTTTATAAAGCTAAAAATACGCATTATGAGAGCGTTTCTAAATATTATAAATATATAGATTCAGAAAATAACGCAATCGTTTCATAAAACCTACAATATATCTTTAAAAGCACATAAATATAAAAGAAGCAATTAATAAGCATAAGATATTATCAATACATAACGTATTTAAAAAATAAGAAAAAATATCAAAAAAGATAAAATATTATTTGACAATAAATACGTATTTTGTTATATGAAGACGATACGCTAATTTTTGTATTGTTATCCCCATTTCTTCTAAAAAAGCTACTTTTAGAACTTCACTAGAATGGGCGGGGTTATGCGTCATTTGTTTTCATTCCTTTCATCAATGGTAATCTTGATAATCAACAAGCTCCACATCTGTTCCGATAAAGCGAAAAATAACACGCCAATTTCCATTCATCTTAAAAAGTATATTACTCTTTATGCGCATTGGGAACGGCTTTTCTAGATCCTAGTAAGCTGAATATATAGCCTTGTCCGATTAGAACTCCAAAAATCGTAACAAAAACGCCTATGATTTGCATGATTTGAGGAATGAAGCCGAACAGGATTTGCACCAATAAGGCTGAAATAGGTACAAAATTGAAAAATATCGCCGTCTTACCCGGACCTCGGATCGCTATTCCAATATTCCAAAATAGGTAGGCTAAAACTGATCCTGCACCCCCCATCCAAAGGAGTGCGAATAAACTAGCGCCGGACATAGACATCGTTTCTTGAAGAGGGGATTCGAATAAAAAGGTTAGGACGCCAAGGGCGACGGTGCCAGAGAGCATCGTCCAGCTTGTTGTTTCAAGCGGGGTTGCGTTCTTGACAAATGACCGCGTGCCCACGGTATAGAACGCCCAACCAATGGAACCTAAAAGAATCATAATATCTCCTTTGGCAAAGGAAACATGGTTAGACAAAAATCTCCCATTTGTTATGACTAAATAGACCCCGAACATACTAATGAGCATCCCTATAACCCTCTCACAGGTTGGGAAAGATTTATTCATGATAGCTTCAATAATATTAGCACTAATAGGGGTTGTCGCCATGATGAGGGAGGCTGTTATGGGATTTGACGTTTGCAAGCCAACAAATAAAGCGCCATTAAACCCTGCCACACCGATAATCCCTAGGAAAATATAAGAAATAAAATTTTGCGATAAAACATGCCACCGCAAGCCTTCTTTGAAAATCATAATTAAAAATATGGCGATTACGGCAATGAGAAACCGCTCAAAAGAAGCTGTCCATGGAGAAACAGTCGTTAAAGCTATCTTAGTGGCTTGGAAATTGGAACCCCAAAAAAAGGTTCCTACGAGGGTTAAGACAAGAGCTATTCTGGGCGTGATTTTCATTGGATAGATCCTTATACTTGATACCAAAGTGGAGCATCGAGACGTATAGAAGAAATTTGTGCGGTATTAGATGAGGAAAGAATAAAGTTGACCGCGGAAGCAATGTCATCTGGGTGAAGCATTTTGGCAAGATTCTCTGGAGGTATCTCTGGGAATCCTTTAAAATTGCGACGAAAATCCGTATTAACTTTATCAACTTGGATTGAACAAACACGAATATTTTGTGGCATTCCCTATAAGCGCAACCCACCAGTATAGCCCTCTACAGCAAATTTAGAAGAAGAATAGGAAATTAAAGAAGGATTGTATTCTACACCCCATATGGATGAAATATTTATAATATCGGCGCGAATTTCCTTTTTTAGATAGGGTAAAGTAGCAGCTGTTATATAGAACATTCCTTTAATATTCACATCAAATGTTTCAGCACATTCTTGAGCATCAATTGTTTCTGGATCGCCACTATAACAAATGCCTGCTACATTAACTAAGACATCAAGACCACCAAATTCTGAGATAACCTTATGGACAGAAGAGTCAATGGCTTCTTTATCGCGGATATCAACAATCAATTTACATAAGCTTGCCGTATCGATGGAGGTTGGTAGTTCTACGTCAATGATGTCTGCACTTGCTACCTTATGACCATTTTTCAATAAGTTTAGAACAATTGCTTTACCGATGCCGCGAGCGCCTCCTGTGACTAAAATACGTTTCTGTTGTTGTGAGTAAATTCCGGTCGTGTTTTTTATCATTTCGTTTAGCATTTTCTATACCTGAAGTTGTAATCATTAATATTCAGCTAGTTTATTTTTAGCCATGCATTATGTATTACTGTATTATGTTTAATGTATTGAGTATTATTAAATTGTTTAAATAATAAGATAGCCTTAAAGTTTATTGTGATTAGGTTGAATAACTAAAGAACTGATATTTCATGTAAAGACGTCTCATTAAAAGGAAATACCTTTTTAGAGGAGAATGCTAGAGTTTGTGATTCTTTAGGTAGATTTAAACAGCGCCAACCATGCTTGTGAGCATACGCCTCAAGCAAAGGATCGCCAATAACAGCGACAGGATGACCTACAAGCTTCAGCATATGCTCATCGGAAATATCATCACCGTAGGCCCAGCAGTTCTTAAGGTCACCACCATGTTTTTCAATAAAATCCTGAATCGCAAGCGCTTTTCCAACGCCGATCGTTTGCGGAGGGACGAAACGGCCATTATATTTTTGCCCATCATGCAATAGTTTTGTGGCCAAGATGTAAGGTACACCTAGATGTTCTGCAATGGGGGCTAGAATTTCTATAAAAGAGCCGGATACTAAGACCGGCTCAATTTTTTGGCTATGATGGGATTTTAGTTCTGTTACTACTTCTTGGATTAAGAAAGTAGGATTAATCAACGCGCGCTTTGCCCAAGTTTCTGCACATCTTGTTACTTCTGCTACAGCACGTCCGGCAAAAAATTCATAAAAGCGACGGTTTATTACGCTGCGCGGACTCTGGTTATCATGGTGTGCACGTAAAATAGCAGTAGTATCTGCATATTCCTCTTGGTGAGCGTTGGTTGAAAAACCTAGCCAAGATTTATACCAGAAATCGTGGAAAGCGAGCATACTCTTGCTCCGAATAAGGGTGCCATCTACATCGAAGAATGCATACGCAAGGCTCATTATTAATTTCTCCCTTCAAAAAAAATTAAATTCGTAAGTATCACGCTTTTGATAATAATGATGTTGCTGGCAAATAAATTTCTCTATGTCTCCTTGCGTGAGGCAAAAACTTCTTTAGCAATTTCAACGACATTAATCGCTGCAGGAAAGCCTGCATAAGGAGCAATGTGAATTGCTAATTCAATCACCTGTTCGGGCGTGCCACCTACATTAAGCAGACCCTGTATATGCAGCTTCAGCTGTGGAATCGCAGTTCCTAACGTTCCTAACGCTGCCACCGTTATAATTTCCCGTTCAAAGAAGTTGAGGATAGGCCGTGTGTAGATATCACCAAACCCAAACTCAACAACAAAACGAGCTAAGTCTGGAGCAATGCTACCCAGTGTCTTAATAATCATTTGTCCATCGGGGCCATCAATATGTTCTAGTGCCTTCAGTCCAGATTCGTAGCGATCCTCGCATACTAATGGCGAGCTGCAACTAGATATGAAGTCTAGTTGCTTTTCATCAAAGACCTCTTTTGCAGCAAAAACACTATTTAAGGCTGCTGGAAACCCTGCATAAAGTGCCAACTGTATCATTACTTCAATCAGCTCAGCAGGACTACACCCAAAATTAAGAGCACTGGTAAGGTGGAATTTGAGTTGCCGTCTTGCATTACCGAGAGTTGCAAAGATGGCAACGGTGGCAAGCTGCCGAATACGGCTTGTTAAGTGAGGTCGCTCATAAATTTCTCCATACACAAAAGAGATGATGAATTTTGCGAGATCAGGGGCAACATCGGCCATTTCTTCAAGAATTGAAGGGGTCTCGACCAATTCCATAGAGCGTAAACGCTCCACGCCCAATTCATAAGCATTTTTCTTATAATTTACAAATGTTTGTTCTTGCATGTAATGGCCCCCTCCCCACGGAGCCTTAGTTGGATAAGGCTTTTACTTTCCTTAAAGACTAAACCTTCAATTAAAATGCAATACCTTATCTCCTCTTGCGGATTTGCATTGCATGAATCGTTATCGTTCTTTAATATCCTAGTCAATCATTTTTGTAAATTTATTTTATATTATTTTTCATTTTTTACATTATAGGCAATCCTTATGAAGCTATAGCAGATAGTAAGGGATTTTTCTATGGCATTAATATTACGTTGATGCAGCAGGCACGTGTAGCCTTTCCAGACGTTGTACTTAAGACTGAGCTAAAATTAGCAAATTAAACCCTTCTTATTCGTATTTGCGCAAGAGAACTGAGGTGTAACTTGTTGAGCGTAGAAACACCATGCATGATTATGTGCGCATTGAGCTATAGGACTTAGTTGTATTTAGTATTTTGCGGCTTGAATTTACCGAGGAAAGTGCGAAGCGTTAAATTTATAACAGATGCTACTGACTTACCTCTAATCTAGTAAAGTTCTATCATGACAAAGCCATTTGTTGGGGTGTACGGAAGAGCTTTGTTTTTAACTCAAGTTATAGGTATGTAATAGCAGATGAGTGCAGTACTCCTTTGCTGCAAAGTCCTCCAATCGGTTTAGCTAAAAATATTATGCCGCAATTAGGTGCCCAATATAGCTTGATCATATCTATAAATTTTGGTTTAATACCTTTAGCACTGGAGAACTTTAGTAAAATTAATGCTGTGTGCCTCTATCAAGTTGTAAAATATATTATGCTTTAAGATCTCGGTAAAAATTTTCATGAGAGCCAAGTGCTAACAAGGTCAAAGTAATCGTGTGATCTTCATAGCTGTAAGCAAGCAGCGTCAATTGCTTGGCCATTTTAAATTTATAGACAAAAACACCAGAAAGATCACCTGTTTTGGCTTGACCAATGGTGGGCGTTTTCATAATGACGCGAACAGCTTGGTCTAGATCTTTTTTTTGGTTGGCATGCAGTTTTTTGACAGTTTTTTTAAATGAATGGGTTTGTAAAACTTGCATAGATTCAGCCAAATTCGAATGCTGTTACATCGCCATCTGCATTTTCTTGTTGTCCAAGTAAGATTGCTTGAATAAATTGAAAGGAGAGATCTGGATTTTCTTCGGCTATTTTGCCCATACGCGACCAATATTCAATTTGCTTAGGAACCGAGCGGCTATAAACAGACGCGTAACGCTTAGCCTCATTAATGAGATCATCAGACAGTTTAACAGTTGTAGCCATGACTATACTCCTACCTTACAATAAGGTGGTAATATAGTTCAAAAGGTGTTAAAAAGCAACCTTTGAAACACAATAACCTTAGCAGATCTCTAACACAATTCCTTCTCTCACAGCCATCTTTCTTAATATCTGAAAGAAGAGAAAATAAAAGATAAATTTAGAACTAAATGATCGAGAATAAGCTCTAAAAAGGTTCGGGATAGGCAGAAAATAAGTTAAAAGAATCAACGGAATCAAAATTCCCGAACTTCTATATAATCTATTGATTTTATATAAATATAGCATTCCTACCCCCTCTGTAGCTTGCCAGCAGGTTTTGTATAATTTGCCACTAGGTTTTGTACCAATTTATTTTTTTTCAAAGAGTTTTAAAGGTGTTCTCAAAGGGT
>NZ_JBHILQ010000033.1:0-7206 GCF_042193395.1 Bartonella sp. TT29SHDZB | reverse complement strand
TACAGACCAGATGTTGCGGTTGTCAACGGCAGCTTTACGGATAGCCTTGTGAATGTTTTACCAGCAGATGGCGGTTATATACCCATGCCTAGTGCAATGGTTGTGTCTCATGCTTTGGAAGAAAAGCCCTTGGGTTCAATCGCCTTTAGAAGCGGTAATGGTGTTAAGATAATCGTAGGAGGCAAGCAAAAGCTTTACAGTTATGATAGTCAAACGAAGGGTTGGAAAGACATAAGCCAAAGTGGTGTGACCTATCATGCGCATGAAGATAATCAATGGTCGTTCGCTTTGTTTGGTCAAAGAATTATTGCGGTCAATAAAAATGATAAACCACAAGTTTTTAACACCCATAGTTCTGAACGATTTGAAGATTTAGGAGGCAATCCGCCGAAAGCAGGCTTGGTGAAGGTTTGGGGACCTTTTGTTTGCCTGATGCAACTAACAGATAAGCCAAACCGTGTTCAGTGGTCAGGTCTCAATGATGCAACCCATTGGACGGTTGGGGAGAAAAGTTGTGATTATCAAGATTTTCCGGATGGAGAATATGTTCAAGGGGCAACAGAATCCACCAATCCCCTCATTTTTATGCGTTCTGCTATTTATGCTGGAACCTTTGTTGCGGGTTCTAAGATTGTGTTTACATTTCAAAAGATACAAGACAAGCGAGGAGCCCGTAGTGCAGCCTCTATAGCATGTCGAGGGAGTGACGCTTTTTTTGCAGGTGATGGTGGTTTTTATCAGATGAGTTTAGATGGTCAACTTTTACCGATAGGTTTTGAAAAGGTTGATAGAACGGTTTTTAAAACATTTGATAAGTTTGCTCTTGATGAGATGCAAGGAGTTATAGACCCCATTGATAACCGGATTTATTGGTCCTTAAAAAGAGGCAATAACGAGCAAACGACCTTTGTTTATGATTGGGGTTTACAGAAATGGTCGACACTACAGGGAAAGCTTTTCACGTTCTTTCCAGTATTTACAACAGGATATACTTTAGAACAGTTAGATGAGATTTCGATCAATCTTGAGGCATTGCCGGCTTCTTTAGACAGCCCTCGTTGGCAAAGTGGCGCGCCAATGCTTGGTGCTTTTGATGAAAACAATCGGCTTGTTATGTTTACAGGAGCCCCGATGGAGGCAACGGTTGTTTCACAAGAGATGGGGGCACCGGATGGAAGTTTTAACTTTATTACGAAGATGTTTGCCGAAGTTGATACGACGGAAGGTCTTTTAAGCATTGGAGAGCGTCGGCTTCGCAATAATCAGACACCGATCACATGGCACAAGGAGAGGGTGTGTTCGTATGTCACGGGTGCTTATCATGGTCGTTCGCGCAATCGTTATCACCGCTTTAAATTGCGTATTCCTGAAGGTGTTCATTGGAACCAAATCACAGGATTTAATGTGGATTTACGTCCTTTAGGCAGAGGGTAATGGCAAAAGTCTTTTTGACCACGTCTTGGGATATGGAGCGTATAGCGCCTTATCTTGAAGACATCATTGCATCCTTTAGAGAGTATGTAGAGCGTTTCAAATATGAAATTACGTTGCAAGGACTCATTGAATCTATTTGCATGGGCGAGAAACAGTTATGGCTTGTTTTGGATGATGAAGAGCGCTTTTTAGCGGTCGTCACGACCCAGATACAACAGACAGTTTTAGGAAAGAAACGCGCTCTGATTTGTGAATGTAGTGGCAAGGGTGTTCTTGATTTGGTTGACAATTTGCAAGTTGCCGAGGATTGGGCGCGTGAGAATGGGGCTTTTGAGATAGAGATTTTAGGGCGTTTAGGTTGGAAACGTGCATTGGACAAGCAAGGTTACAGCATAGATATGCTTTATTACAGGAAGGAATTGTAACATGGGGAGCAAGACACCGACAACAACAGAACAAAAGCAGGTGCAGACAAGCGCTCCTCCCGCTTGGATGCAGAATGTATTTAAGCGTGGGGGTGCAGATGCCTATCAAATGTATGACACAGGGATTGGGGGTAATGTGTATGGGGGACCTCGTATTGCCCCGTTAAGTGCTCAAACCACCCAAGCCATAGGTGGTCTTGGGAGTGTCCCTCATCATTATCAAAATCGCTCTTTGATGAATACAATCTATAATCCAACGTCGGCAGCCATGAATCTTCGACATATGGCTTCTGGTGGTATGGTTGGGCAGAATCCGTCTTTTAATGCCGCTCTTCAAAATAGCTTAGACCGTGCAAGAGATACGATTAACAGCTCTTTTGCAGGTGCGGGTCGTTATGGGTCCGGTGCACATGCAGGTGTATTGGCAAATGAACTTGGTGCTTTGTCCACAAGTGCTACAGCAGACCAGTATAATCGTGATGCGGATCGCATGATGCAAGCGAATTCACTGATAGACCAAGCCAATCAAAATCAGTTGGGAGCATCAAATAACTTCTTGCAGGGTTATGGCAATGCCTATTCCAATGCCATACAGGGGGGAGGTGTGCTTGATAATTACAATCAGAGAGTTGTTGATGCCAATCGTGAACGTTGGCTGGAACAAGACAATAGCAGCTGGAATAGGTTGAATATGCTTATGAATGCCGGTCATGGCTTTGCAAGGAATTACGGCACGACGACGAATAATGTGTCAGAATCTAAGATGCATGGTAACGACCCTTGGAAGAACGCTATAGGGATTTTAGCTAGTATTGCTAATTTTGCAGGAAAAAAGTGAGGTAGTTATGCAAAATAGTAACGATAACATGTTATCAAGACTTCTTAAGTCTATGCATGTAATGAGCCAATATGTACCACGTATACGTTTCAACGATCTAGAAGACGCCAAACAACAGGCAAATAATTTACCTTATTTAACCCCTTCTTCCCCTATAGCAACTTTTGGTTCACAATCAAATCCTTTAGGTTTAGCTAAAAATACTTCACCTTTACCAGATGTAAGTTCGTCTTTAAGATCGGCAGGCAGAAAACCAGATGTACCGTCTTCAGTTCCTTCTTTACCAGTAGCGACCTTTGGTTCACAACCAAATCCTTTAGATATGGAACCTTTGCCTAATGCAATTTCAGATTTGGCATCATTGAAACCAAAGCAGTCTCAATTACCAGAGCCTATTGCACCGGTAGAACAACAGCAAGTTGCACAGCCACAACAGAGTACTGTTCCTCACCAAGATACTGGTTCTCAACAGAGTTTTTGGGATTATTTGCGTAGTCCTGAGTTTTTACAAAGATTATCGGATTATGGGATTGGTTATGCATTATCAGATGGGACGATAGCACAAAGTTTAGCGAATGCAGCTATGAATCTTCGTCGTGGTGATATGGAAAGAGAAAAAAGAGGGCAGGTTAACCAGACTGTCGAGTATCTAAAATCCAAAGGCTATAGTGAAGAAGAAGCTGCTATTATGGCACGTAATCCGCAAATGCTTAGTGCGATGCTAACAGGTGGTGATACTCCTAAGTTAAGTCAGGGGTTTCAATGGTATACCAATCCAGAGACTGGTGAACGCGAAATGAGACCGGTAAAGGGGTCTCCACAAGAACTTGAGTATAATCAAAAACTACAAGCCCAGAAAGAGTGGGAGGGTAGAAGGATAAAAAATATGTTCACCACCAAGCAGCAGTTGAGAGCTGGATTAAATGATCTGAAAGCTGCTTTTGAACTCATTCAAACAGGTAAGGCTACAGGATTTAAGGGGTGGTTTATGAAAAAAGCTGGTGGAAGTGAAGCGTACAAATTAGACAAATTATTGGAGGGAATTAGAGGTGGTGTTCTAAGGACGGTATTTGAGAATCTAAAATCGATGAGTCCTAGCGGAACAGTAGGAACTGGTCCTATATCAAATTTTGAAAGTCAGGCACTATCATCAATGTTTGGTTCTTTGGATGTTGGGCGAGATAAAGAGGGATTGGAGAGGACTTTACAAGTAATTAAAACAGCATTTGATTTTTTCAATAGGCATAATGATCTTCAACTGTACAACGCATTAACAGGTCAGCCTATAGATACGCCCCAAGAAATCTCTGATAAATATTTTGTAGATTCACCGATGTCACAAGGAGGTGGTGCAAATATACCTATAATGAAATGGCAGGAAGGTATCGACAGAGATGATATCACTGTGTTTATAGATGCGTCTACCGGTAAGCGTATTGAAAAGGAAGAGTATTAATGAATACTTATACTAGCATTCCAGAATATGTAACATCTAAAAGTGGAAAACGTTACCGTTTGCGTGTTCTCGATGACAATTCGAGAGGTGGCACTCCAGAATATGTAACATCTAAAAGTGGAAAACGTTATCGTTTGCGTGTTCTCGATGATGCTCCGAATTTTGAAGAAACACCATCACCGCAACATCCCGAAATCACGCAAAGTGAAGCTTTTTGGAACTCTTTAAAGCATGGTTTGAGTTTTAATTTAGATGATGAGATTGCGGGGATCACAGCGGCAGGACGTGATTCTGATGATCAGTTGGCAATAAGTGCTTTTTTGAATGGGCTTATCAACTATTGGACTGGAGATAAGAAAACCATAGAAAAATATGAGAAAGAAGCTAATAGAATACGTGATTATTATCGTAGGATGAGTGATCAACATTATTGGACTTCTTTTGCTGGAAATGCTTTAGGGTCGGCAATCCCTTCACTTGCGACTTTAGGGGGAGGATTATTAGCCTCAGGAGCACGCTTTGTAGCGCCTACACTTGCAAGGAATGTGGCGGGGTCAAAATTAGGTCAAGCCTTTTTGAACACTGGTCAGTCATTTCCAAGTCGATTTGCAAGTCCATTTTTAGGCATCACGAACAAAACAACATTGCCGCATTTGCTTAAAGTAGGAGCGGCATCTGGTGCATTACATGGAGCAGGTGAAGGCGAAGGGCTTGGTAATACACTTACAAGTACGTTATCTGGTGCAGGTTTAGGAGCGGGCGGGGCATTGGTTGGAAGTGCTTTAGGTCATTTGGCTGGTTCTACTGTCGGTGGAATACGAAGACTTCTTTCTCCTTCTCATAAGCAAGGTGTTGCAACAGACACGTTAAGAGCAATCAGTAAACATTTAGGTAAGGAGGCGTCTGAAGAGCTAGGAGAATCTTTTAAAAAAGCAGTTCCTACCGATTACGTAGCTGATCATAGTCCTTTTTTACAGGATCTTGTTTTTGATATCGCGAAAAGAAACCAAGGGGCTTATCTTGATTTAACCAAGAGAGCTGAACAGAGAGCGCTGGGAGGAGGGGAGCGTATTCATCAGGCGGCTGATAAATACTTTGTTCCTCGTCAAAATGTTACAGGTTTAAAAGATGATCTTATCGCGATTAGGAAAGCAGAACCACATACTCTTTACGAAATAGCTCAAAAAACACCAATAGGAGAACAGCATTATGGTGCTCTTAATGAATTAATGAAGCGTCCATACTTCAAACAGGCTTATAAAGGAGGGCTACAGGAATTCACGAGTGGTGGCAAAGAAGTCAGTTCGTTTTCTTCTGAAAAATTTAATCTCCTTAAAGAAAAACCCAACATGGGAGTTCTCCATGAAACGAAGGTTAAACTTGGTCTTATGAGAGATGAAGCCGAGAAGATAGGAGATAATAGTAAAGTTCATACCTTAGTTGGCATTCAGAAAAAGTTATTAGAGCTTATGGATGATATATCGCCTAAATATAAGAAGGCACGATCATTGTATCACCAATATAGTTCACGTTTAGATGCCATGGATGAAGGTTCTAAAATCCTTAGCAAGTCGGTTAATAAGGATGAGTTCAGTAAAATCTTTGATGAATTACCAAAGGCACAACAAGAATACTTTAAAAAGGGTTCAAGGGCAGAACTTTTACAAGGTATGGGTCAAACAAAAGATGAAGTGTCTAAGGCAAAGGAGATTTTTGGTACGAATGATCTATATGAACGATTTGCAAAGATTTATGGAGCAGATAAAGCTTCTGCTGTTAAGAAGGTTGTCGATAGAGAAGCTAATTATGCAGATTTTTATAACAGAATACCCAATCGTGTAGCGAATGAAAAGATCTCTTTTACGCATAACGTCAGTATGCCAACGGGTAAACGTGATGCAGCTGTACAATTAGCAAAAGCTGCTGGGAAGTCTGCTTGGATTCCTTTCAAAGAGGCGGCGTTTAGAGAGCGTCAACGGATTGAAAAGGATGTTGTCAAATTGTTAACAGGGGGGACACAGATTAAGAATGATCAAATTGTAGCTCTCATTCAACGCATGGTAAACGCGCATCATAAGGGATATGCGACAAAAGAATGGTTCAAAAAGCTTTCTGCTGCTTTGTTTGGAGGTGGGGGAAAAGCCTCAACGGAGGAGTTGAATTTATTGAGTGCATTTGAGTAAGGGAGGAGATTAGGCTATGACCCGTTATAGTCCGGCTGTTAATCAAGCGATACGGCAAACGGCAGCGCGTTATGGCTTGCCAGAGAGTTATTTGTACCGTGTTGCGCAAGTTGAAAGTGGAGGCAATCCGAATGCAAGGAATCCACGCTCTTCTGCTGGTGGCTTGTATCAATTTATCGATAGCACTGCCAAACAATATGGTTTGCAGGATAGGTTTGACCCCATGCAAGCGGCAGATGCCATGGGGCGGTTTACACGGGATAATCGCAACCATTTAAGCCGTCTGTTGGGAAGAGCGCCTAGTGAAGCGGAGTTGTATTTAGCACATCAACAAGGGGCAGGAGGAGCCGCGCGGCTTCTTCAAAATCCCCATGCGAATGCGGCGCAAATTGTTGGCAGTAATGCGGTTGGCTTGAATGGTGGAAACAACGCTATGCGTGCAAGTGATTTTGTCAACCGTGTGTTGCAGATGTACGGTGGGAAGAAGTCTTATGGTGCACGCCCTATTGTTTTTGGAGGCTCTGTACCAGCACAGGGGAACAGGGATAATTTTCTCGAGGTTTTAAGAGCCTTACTTTCATCAGAGCAAGAGGCATCAGAAGAAGCTGATGAGAGATCTGATGATAATCCTTTGATGACGCAATTTATGCGTGCGTTTTACGGACCGTTTTACAAGATTTAGGATTCATAAGAGATGTCAACGATTTATGATTGGTCGCTTAGAGCGGCGGATAATACGCGCGTGGATGATTTGATTGATTGGTCAGAAGGACAGCAGCCTAGCAGTGTGAATACGAGCGCCCGTGTGATGATGCAGCGCGTAAAGGAATACTTGTCAGACACGGGTGGAGAGCTTGAAGGCATTGTTAC
>NZ_JBHILQ010000032.1:0-7293 GCF_042193395.1 Bartonella sp. TT29SHDZB | reverse complement strand
TTACCAGTTTTTGATTTAGGAAGTATAAGCCCTTGTAACTCGGCAAGTGCGCTTTTGTAGTTATCAACAAACTCTTGCGTTCCATAGGTGCCGCGTATTCTAATACGTGGTCCATGACCAATACGTACATACCATATAATTTTACCATGACGTGTGACTTCTTTGACAAGATGAGGAGGACGTGGTTTAGGCATGGTATTTTACATCTTAGAGAGTGCGGTTTCGTAATATTCATTCTTTGACAAATCTAAAAGTTTGTCTGGGTGGTTAACTGAATTTGGTATTGGAATATCGGATTTAAGATAGATAAGCAGTTCACCAGTAGGTTTGATTTCTACGAGTTCACAACCTTGTTTTTTAGCTTCTCTTAAAGCGCGTGCAATGGCTGGTTGCGTTATAGCAGCTGGACGAGGCGCCATATCTTTTCTCCTTACATTGAGATGCAATTCACGTGTGGCGTGAATCACGCATTACTTGAAAGTGTTAAGAAGGGTGGGGGTGCTCGTAGATATGCGGGGAACAAAACACCCCCATAAGGTTAAGCAGCTTTTGTTGAGAGTTGTTTTATCTCTCGTTCTATCTCTGCTAAAAAGGTTTCAACAGCTTGATTGATCTGTTCAATTTGTTGATCATCACGGAGAACACGCTTGACTTTCATGCGCAAGTGAAAGAATTCTCCCGTAAAACGTGGGTCATAGCTTACGAAATCACACCATTTTCGTTCTGTACAAGCCATTTGGAATTGCATTTGTGCGTGATATTCTGGTTTGATTTCGTCACCTATCCAAAAGCGCATATGTGTTACTGATCTCGGGCATTTGACTTCGATTAAACCGTCATCACCAACAAACCCATCAGGACTAGCACCAGCCATTTCTATTGTGGGGTGTTGGATAAAGCCGCACTTTGTTATATTGGCATCATAAATGAAGCCATATTCTCTCAAGGCATCATCTTCATGTTCGATACCCCATCTCATATCTTCAGTTTCATAATAGGGGCTTGTTTCTCTTGTTAAACGTTCTGTTATGAGTTTGATTTTGTAGTCTTCATATTTGCTCGTAGGCAATCCTTTTGTAGTTTTATTGAGTATGTTGTAAATGTTTGATGCGGTGACTTTACCCAAGCGCGCTTGAAACCATTCTGCTGTTCTTTGTTCCATATCACACCGCCGTTCTTTGTTCTTGTGGTACATATTCTATATCTTGGACGTGAATATATTCGGCATCTTGTATAGGCGCCTCTATTTGCTTTTGTTGTAGGAAAGATTGTTCTTTTTCATGCTGTCTCTTTTGCAAAATATCCAAAATCCTTTGTGCTACTTCATCAGGAAGATCTTCAAGCCTGTCGACTTGTGCATAATCAAGCACTTTTTCTTCTTCTGTTTGAGTGATGTTTATTAATTGTTTGATTTGCGTAAGCACATCATAAGAAACTAACTTCGTTTGTACGTTATGGTTTGTTTCATTGATACGTTTTGCTTCATCTTCTTCATAAATACCGGAAAGCCCGAAAGCATAGCGAGCACACTGTATAGTAGCTTTATGGCGCAACATACGTGCGGGGTATTTTTTCCAAGGTTCACTGTGTCCTTGTTCGCATTCTTTGAGATATTCGGTGACTTCGATAGGATCCTTAATCCCTTTGAGACGAATAGCACATTTGATAGCAATGATATTCCCATTCTCATTGAGTTGATCTTGAAAGGTCATGCCATCAAAGTCAGGATTTGATTTGATGATCTTTATCCAACCGTCGATAGAAACAACGGGTATGATGCCGCCGCCTTTTTTAGGGAATGCATAGATTTCTTTTGTTAAAGGGTTAAGTCCATAAGTATTGGCAACAAAAAGAAAAACGGCAAATTCTGCATCAGTGATGACATTAGCATTTTTATCTCCAATACAAGTTTTTATGATTGTGGTTCGAAATTCTTCAGCAGAAAATCCATATTTTCCTGCCATTTCTTTTAAAAAAGTAGAATTTGTCATGTTGATTTCCTACATTGCGCGCAATTCCCCCGTGGCGTGAATCACGCTGGTGTTTAAAAATGTTGTTTGGTTGTTAGAAACGGCTTATGTAGCTTATATCGCTTGCTGAATAGTCACTTTCGTAGATGATTGAATTGCGTCCACGAATTTCAAGATTACCAGAAATATTTACATTATCGAAAATATATACTCTATCTAGAATTTTCATATTTCCGGAAATGTGTGCTTTATCACTTATATAAGCATCTCCATAGACACGGGCATTGCCATAAACATGGCCCAAAACTCGAGCCTCACCATAAATTTGTGCATTGCCGTAAATTTGCGCATCATATTCAACATATGCTTCACCGCAAACTTTTGCATTTTCATAAACACGCGCCCTGCCTGTAATTTGTGCGCGTTCAAATACTTGTGCATTGCCGAAAATCTTAGCGTCACCACAAACCATAGCTTTATGCCAAACCCAACAATCGCCTTCATGCGATAGGTTGTCTTCTTTTTGTATATAGCCACCTAAGTAACCTTTTTTAATATTTCTAAAATCTCTTAATGCACGTATGCGATAAAGTTTTTTACTTTTATCGGTTCTTGCATCATAAAATTCTTTTATTTCATCAGTAAGTTCATATTTCTTTTCCATGATTACTATTTCTCACGTTCTACGATTACGGTGGAGCCACTAATTTTACAATTTCCAGCAATGTGTACACGACAGCAAATATATGCTTGATTGTAAATTTTAGCATTTCCGTAAACGTGTACACTTTTCCCTATAACAGAATTCCCATAAATCCGCGCATAGTCAAAAACCTTGGCATTATCTCTAACAGAAGCACCACCAACTTCGGCATAATCATAAACTTGTGCATTGCCATAAACTTCTGCATTCCCATAAACCCGCGCATCATCATAAACTTTGGCATCACCGTAAACTTGTGCATTGCCAAAAATCCAACAGTCTCTCTTATGGCTTAAGTTGCTCTCTTTTTCTATAAAACCGCCTAGGTCACCTTTTTTGACATATCCAAAGTCTCTTAATGCTCTAATTCGGTGAAGAGTTCTTCCATCAAACACAGTTTTTTCATCAGTAAATTCGTATTTTTTCATCTGGTTTGTTACCTAGTTGAGATTCTTTTATCGCCATCAATCCAGTCGTCCCAACATACACATGCTTCACCGTAAATTTTTGCATGACCGTAAACATGCGCATCACCGGAAACTTCTGCATTGCCGTAAACACGCGCCCTATCATAAATGTATGCATTTTCGTAAACTTGTGCATTGCCATAAACTTCTGCATTATCAAAAACGTGCGGTTCACCGCAAATATATGCATCACCGTAAACTTCTGCATCACCGTAAATGCATGGTTCATCGCAAACTTCTGCTTTGCCATAAATACGAGAATTGTTGTAAACATGTGCATAACCGTAAACTTGTGCATTTTCGTAAACCTTAGCATCACCAAAAACCTTGGCATTACCATAGACTTTTGCATCACCATCTACCCAACAATCACCTTCATGACTTAGATTGTCTTCTTTCTCGATATAGCCTCCTAAATCACCTTTCTCGACGTTTCCAAAGTCTCGTAATGCGCGAATGCGGTGGAGAGTTTTGCCCCCAACTTCGATTGTTTCATCAGTAAGTTCGTATTTCTTTTTCATGGTTTATTGCCTCATGCCCTTATCTTAAAACAGTGTCATTTCCAGATACTTTTGTATTTCCGGTTACTTTGGCATTCTCGCAAACTAGTGCACCACCAAACACACGGGCATTTCCAGAGATTTTTGCGCGACCGCCAACTTTAGCTTTTTCAGAGACATGTGCTCCATCATAAATTTCGGCAAAACCACAAACCTTTGCTTTACCGAAAATACGAGCATTATCATAAGCGGATGCAAAGTGCGAAATTGTAGCGTTGTCGAAAACTTCTGCATTTTCATAAACGTGTGCATGTTCGGAAATTATGGCGTCATGGTATATTCTTGCTTTTCCAAAAACCTTGGCAAAACCGCAAACTTTTGCATTAACGTAAATGACTGCACGATCGTAAACCTTAGCATCATCATAAATTTTTGCATGATCGTAAATATACGCATCACCGGAAACTTCTGCATGACCGTAAACTTGTGCATCATCACAAACCGTAGCACTTCCACTAATACAGGCGCCATCAAATATCTTGGCATAACCATAGACTTTTGCATCACCATCCACCCAACAATCACCTTCATGACTTAGATTGTCTTCTTTCTCGATATAGCCGCCAAGATCACCTTTCTTGACGTCCCCCAAATCTCTCAGTGCACGAATGCGGTGGAGAGTTTTGCCCCCAACTTCGATTGTTTCATCAGTAAATTCGTATTTTTTTTCCATGGTTTATTTCCTTTGGCCAGTTGTGATGATTTCATCATTGATGATCTCTGCGTTTCCATGAATAAATGCATCACCACAGATTTGGGCATTTCCCCCAACTTTTGCTCTGATGGAAATCAATGGATTGTCATAGATTTTAGCATTTCCATAAATTTCAGCTTTTCCACTAATAAATGCACCACCGGAAACTTGTGCATTTTCGTAGATTTGTGCACTGGCAAAAACACGAGCATGTCCAAAAATCTGCGCATTACCAAAAATATTAGTTTCTCCGGTAACAGATGCACTACCAAAAACACATGCATTTTCGTAAATATCAGCAATGTTATAAATATAAGCATCACCATAAACCTTGGCTTTGTCATAAACTCTTGCATGACCATCTACACGAGCGTTTCCATAAACATGTGCATCACCAAAAACCTTGGCATAACCATAGACTTTTGCATCATCACCTACCCAGCAATTGCCATCATGACTTAGATTGTCTTCTTTTTGTATAAAACCGCCTAGGTCGTCTGCTTTAACATCATCAAAATCCCTTAAAGCACGAATGCGGTGAAGAGTTTTGCCATCAACCTCAGTTGTTTCATCAATCAGTTCATATTTTTTTTCCATGGTTTTACTCCTTTAAGTTAGATTCTGCCTTTGTCGCTCTTGCAAAAGAACGGCATTGCATTGTGGGGTGAATTTTTTGGAAAGGTGGCGTCTTTTAAAAACGCCTTTAGCTTTTAAAGCACATCACAAGGACGCAAACGGTGTTGTTTTTCGTAAGAACCATACATTGCATCATCATATTCGCGCTGTTTTATATCATCTAAAAAAAAACCGTATGCGTTACTGTCTTTAACAAAGTCGTGAGGTATATTGCCGTTGAAACACTGCTCTTCACATTCTTTCAGATAGCATTCGGCAATATCTTCAGAGATATCTTCGCAACGGTTAGTCGATGGTTCAATACGTAAAATTTGGACAGCATTATCGATTTGGTCGATAAAATTGATAATGTCACTTTCTTCTAAGAAAGGTCCAGATTTTGCGAGATTTTGTTCTTCATTTTCGCACATCACTAAGAGAATTTCATCAGAATTTATAAACACTGGTTTATTCACAAATGCCTCCATATCAAAATATTTAAATACATTTTGAAAAAAAACGCCTTGACATAGGTTTTTTTTTTCGGGGTATGGTGCAGTGATAATTGTATTTTATGCACAAGTCAATTAAAATTTTGCATAAAACGCAAAAATAAATCTTAAAATATATAATTAAATTATGCGCTATCCACAATTTGGGAGATGTTTATGAGCGATATAGATAAAAAAATAGAATCTGTTTTTTCATTATTCAATGAAAAAGAGCAGTTAATTATTACTTATTTTGTTTTTAATTTTTTTAATAATTCAAGAAAATCAAGCACCGCTTCTTTGTCAACTGGATCAAGTGATGCACATATTTTCATAAAATCTAAGTCTACTTCTTTGTAAAAACTGGGGGGAGGTTCGTTAAAAAATTCAGAAATCTTTACTAGTTCATCTATGGTTATATCTCGCGTTTTACCATTTTGATAGGTATTAAGCATGCGATTCACTGCTGATGGGTGTAGTTCTAAATGTGATGCTAATAATGTTTGTGCGCCGTGTCCTCGTTCGTTAAGACGCTCTTTAATCCATAGCTTAAGTTTGGACTGAATATCTTGTTCCATGGTTCGTATAATCCTTGAAAATATATTTTTATGCAAATGTGCAAAAATGATAAAAAAGCATAATTTCGTTGACTTGTGCATAAAACGCAATTATTTATTGCGCTGTTATGGAGATTACATATGCCTTCGAGATTAATTATAAAATATTTAGGTGGTTTCAAAACTGTAGCAACCATAGTGCAAAGAGATGTGTCATCTGTTTATAGATGGCGTGATATACCAGCAAAACACCAGCAAAAAATTTTAGATTACGCACGTGAGCATGGGATAGATTTGCGTCCAGAAGATTTTTTTTATCCCGAGCGCTTGCAGAGATTAATGCAAGAGCAACACCCCCCATTGTCGAAAATTAGCAAGAGCTGCGGTGTTGATCACACCGGAGAAACTTTACAGCATTAAGGAGATAAAGATGAGTTCGAATGAAATTTTATGGATAGCAGTGGTTTCAGTTTTGCTCTTAAGCGGAGTGATGTTTCGTATTGCATTGCATTATCGCAACCAAGTTAAAGCACTTAAAGAGCAGGTTCAAGATATTAAGAAAAAAATGAAAGAGAATGAGTTTAGGTATTTAATGGAAAGCAAGCAGACAATTGATGAATGTGATGCGGATCTTGAAGAACGTGACAAGGAAATTAAACAACTGAAGCAAGAGATTGAAGAACGCGACGAGAAAATTGAAGAATTGAAACAAAAGATAGAAGAATGTGACGACGAGGAAATGGAAGAACTGAAGCAAGAGATTAAAGAACGTGAGGAGGAAATTAAAGAACTGAAACAAAAGATGGAAGAATGTGACGACGAGGAAATTAAAGAACTGAAGCAAGAAATTAAAGAGCTCGAAGTAGATGTGCAATTACGCGACGAGGAAATTAAAGAATTGAAGCAAGAGATTGAAGAACGCGACGAGGAAATTGATGAACTGAAGCAAAAGATTGAAGAACGTGACGAGGAAATTGAAAAACTTAAACAAAAGATAGATGCGTACCGAGAAGAGTTTAAACGGAACAGTGAAACGATAGAGCTACTAACAGTACATGTTCAATCATATGATGCGGAAATTAAAGAACTGAAACAAAAGATAGATGCGTACCGAGAAGAGTTTAAACGGAAAAGTGAAAAGATACAGGCACTAAAAGCAGATGTTCAATCACGCGACGAGGAAGTTGAAAGACTAACACAAGAGCTTAAACAGCGTGATGAAGCAGTAAAAGCGCC
>NZ_JBHILQ010000031.1:0-7353 GCF_042193395.1 Bartonella sp. TT29SHDZB | reverse complement strand
TACAGACCAGATGTTGCGGTTGTCAACGGCAGCTTTACGGATAGCCTTGTGAATGTTTTACCAGCAGATGGCGGTTACATACCCATGCCTAGTGCAATGGTTGTTTCTAATCCTTTGGAAGAAAAACCTTTGGGTTCAATCGCCTTTAGAAGCGGTAATGGTGTTAAGATAATCGTAGGAGGAGCTAAAAAGCTTTATGCTTATGATAGCCAAACGCGTGGTTGGCAAGACATCAGTCAAAATGGTGTGACGTATCAGGCAAATGATGAGAACAAATGGTCGTTTGCGTTGTTCGGTGATGCTGTCATTGCGGTGAATAAAAATGATAAACCGCAAGTTTTCAAGGTTCGCAATTCCCAACGATTTGAAGATTTAGGAGGCAATCCCCCCAAAGCAGGTTTGGTGAAAGTTTGGGGCGATTTTGTTTGTTTGATGCAATTGACAGATAATCCTAATCGTATCCATTGGTCGGGTTTGAATGATGCAACTCATTGGACGGTAGGTGATAAAGATTGTTATTATCATAATTTTAATGATGGAGAATATGTTCAAGGGGCAACGGAATCGAGCAATCCCCTCGTTTTTTTGCGTTCTGCTATTTATGCTGGTTGTTTTACGCTAGGCTCTAAAGTCCCCTTTATTTTTCAAAAGCTTCAAGACAAGCGTGGATCCCGCAGTGCAGCCTCTATAGCGTGTCGTGGGAGTGATGCTTTTTTTGCTGGTGATGGTGGCTTTTATCAGATCAGTGCTGATGGTCAACTTTTGCCGATAGGCTTTGAGAAGGTTGATAGAACGGTTTTTAAAACCTTTGATAAGTTTGCTCTTGATGAGATGCAAGGGGTTATAGACCCCGTTGATAACCGGATTTACTGGTCCTTAAAAAGAGGCAATAACGAGCAAACGACCTTTGTCTATGATTGGGGCTTGCAGAAATGGTCGACGCTACAGGGAAAACCTTTCACGTTGTTTCCAGTATTTACGACAGGTTATACTTTAGAACAGTTAGATGAGATTTCGATCAATCTTGAGGCATTGCCCGCTTCTTTAGACAGCCCCCGTTGGCAAAGTGGCGCTCCAATGCTTGGTGCTTTTGATGATGCAAATAGACTTGTTATGTTTACGGGAGCACCGATGGAGGCAACGGTTGTTTCGCAAGAAATGGGAGCACCAGATGGAAGTTTTAACTTTATCACGAAAATGTTTGCAGAGGTGGATACGACGCAAGGACTTTTAAGCATAGGGGAACGTCGGCTTCGTAATGATCAGACGCCGATCACATGGCACAAGGAGAGGGTGTGTTCTTATCTTACAGGTGCTTATCATGGTCGTTCGCGCAATCGTTATCACCGCTTTAAATTGCGTATTCCTGAAGGCGTTCATTGGAACCATATCACAGGGTTTAATGTGGATTTACGTCCTTTAGGCAGAGGATAATGGCAAAAGTTTTTTTGACCACGTCTTGGGATATGGAGCGTATAGCGCCTTATCTGGAAGACATCATTGCGTCGTTTCGCGAGTATGTGGAACGTTTTAAACATGAAATCACGTTGCAGGAACTGATTGAAGCGATTTGCAGTGGCAAGAAACAGTTATGGCTTGTTTTGGATGACGACGAGCGCTTTTTAGCGGCATTCACGACCCAGATACAGCAGACAGTTTTAGGAAAGAAGCGCGCACTGATTTGTGAATGTAGTGGGAAGGGCGTTCTTGATCAAGTTGATAATTTGAAATTTGTAGAGGATTGGGCGCGTGAGAATGGTGCTTCTGAAATGGAGATTTTGGGTCGTTTGGGATGGAAACGTGCACTGAACAAACAAGGTTATGGCATAACGATGCTTTATTATAGGAAGGAATTGTGACATGGGGAGCAAGACACCAACAACGACAGAACAGAAGCAGGTGCAGACAAGTGCCCCTCCTGCTTGGATGCAGAATGTCTTTAAGCGTGGGGGTGCAGATGCGTATAACATGTATGACACAGGGATGGGTGGTAATGTTTATGGTGGTCCTCGTGTAGCGCCGTTAAGTGATCAAACGCGCTATGGAATTGGTGGTCTTGGAAGTATTCCTCATCATTATCAAAATCGCTCTTTGATGAATACAATCTATAATCCAACGTCGGCAGCCATGAATCTTCGACATATGGCCTCTGGTGGTATGATGGGAGAAAATTCGTATTTCAAACAAGCACTTCAAGAAGCATTAGATGATTCAGACACTCAAATTAACCGATATTTCTCAGGGATTGGTCGTTATGCAACTCCTGATCATAGAGAGGAAATGCGGAAAGGAAGAGATTCTATATACGCTCGTGCTATGTTAGAGCAATATAATCGTGATGCGGACCGCATGATGCAAGCCAATGCCATGATAGACCAAGCCAATCAAAATCAATTGGGCGCCTCAAATAACTTCTTACAGGGTTATGGCAATGCCTATTCCAATGCCATACAGGGGGGAGGTGTGCTTGATAATTACAATCAGAGAGTTGTTGATGCCAATCGTGAACGTTGGCTGGAACAAGACAATAGCGGCTGGAATAGGTTGAATATGCTTATGAATGCCGGTCATGGCTTTGCAAGGAATTACGGCACGACGACGAATAATCATACAATCTCTAAGATAGAGGGCAATAATCCGTGGAAAAATGTAGGGGCTATAGGTTCTTTAGCACTTCAAGCAGCACCGATGGCTTTTGGTTACATGGCAGGTGGTCCAATGGGAGCAGCGTTGGCAGGAGGAGCATCCAAGTTGTTTTTAGATTACATGAATCAAAAGAAAGCTCTGGAGAATAATTAAAGAATAGTTTTGTAGGAGAGTGTGATGGCATTTCCAATATTATTTCCATTATCTTTTGCAGGTTTGATGGCTGCGAGAGCTGCGCCTCATGTTTTTAGGTATCTTGCTCCTAAAGCGGTTACAGGGGCGAATAGATTGGGACAATTAATAACAAAGAACCCCGTGGGGAATTTCATAACAAAGTACCCCAAAACCTCTCTATTTATGACTGGAATGTCAGGCATTGAAAGTATGATGACACCAGAGAAAGCACAAGCCCCATCCAACCCCTATTTACAGAATAGTCTGAATCCATATGGACCATTTATGCCCTATACGGCTCCTAAAGCGGAAATGCCTCTTGGATTTGATCAACATCCACCCATGCCAAATGCACTAGAGAGTACTCCACAAGAACTAAAACCTCATGTTAATGAACAAACGCAACCATTAGCACCCGCTTCCCCAACACCGACTCCTGAACTGACAGATGCAGAGAAATTTTTACAGTCCAATACTTATAAGTTTTTTCAATCAGATGCGTATCAGAAACTCAAAGATCTTTTTGCAGGTATGGCGGCAGCACCCACAGATGGTTCTGGATGGGATGCGCTTGCAAGTGGTGTGAAGCATCTTAATGAAGGAGATAAACAAAGAGGGCAGGTTAATCAGACTGTCGAGTATCTAAAGTCCAAAGGCTACAGTGATGAAGAAGCTGCTGTCATGGCAAGGAATCCTCAAATGCTTAGTGCGATGCTAACAGGTGCTACAGATAGCATAAAACATTACAATGATGGGAGTTCGTTAATTGATGACCCAACATCACCAACGGGAAAGAGAGTGGTTTATCACCCTGGTGGGAAGGCGTATCTGGACAAAGAACGAGAATCTGCTTTACGTCAACATAAAAACTTGTATGCAAAGGTTTTGCTAGAAGATATTGATTATGTGCAGGAATACCTTGAGAATTTTAAGAATAAGGCGACAGGTAATATAGCTTTAGCTGCTAGCTACGCGTTCTCAACGTCCGAACAATCGGATGTACGACAGATTTTGGAATCAATACAATCTCGTATAGGGCTTGACCGTATAGATCAAATGAAAATGTTATCGCAAAGAGGGGCGCTAGGACTTGGAAATGTTAGCGATAAAGACATTGAAATGTTAAAAGAGTCTCTTGGGAAATTAAATTTACGTATGTCTACACGAGAGCTTAAACGGCGTTTGTCAACAATAAAAGATGTTTTATCAAGACTGAACCCTGAAGTACAAGGTATTGTATTAGGTCATATTGAGTCTACAGAAAATAATATGAGAAATGCCGTTATGGCAAGAAATAGCCAAAATTCGACCAATCAGGCGGTCTCACAAGGGAATGTTGCAAATTTTACAACTGTAAGCAGCACAGAACAAGCTAATAAAATGCCTATTGGGGTTGAGTTTATTTACAATGGTCAAGTTTACAAGAGGGCTAAATGATTAACAATAAGAATTCTCTTGTAGTTGATCGTGCATTAGGTGCTACGAACAATCAAGGTAAAAAAATATCAGAACTTGGTCCAAATTTTATCAATTTAGGTTCTGCTTCAGAATATGCGGCTAATCGAGAACGCTCATCAGAACTTGGACCGAATTTTATCAATTTAGGTTCTGTTTTAGAATATGCCAATCCTTCTTATGAGAATACTCTACTCTCTCCAGAGATTACACAAAGTGAAGCCTTTTGGAATTCTTTAAAGCATGGTTTGAGTTTTAATTTAGATGATGAAGTTGCGGGGATTGTAGCGGCGGGACGTGATGATGAGAATGAGAGTGCACTAAATGCTTTTAGAAAGGGGCTGTACAGATATTGGTTATCTGGTGATAAAAAATACGAAGAGAAGTATGAGAAAGAAGCCAATAGAATACGTGATTATCAACGTAGGATGAGTGATACGCATTATTGGACGTCTTTGTTAGGAAATGTTGTAGGGGCTGCTTTACCTTCACTTGCGACGTTAGGAACAGGAGCGGTTGCAGGACTAGCAGGGCGGATAGCGCCTCCTGCTACTTCAAAATTAAGTCAAGCATTTTTGAAAGCCGTTCCAACGCCGGTAGGCACGGTAGGGAAACGGGTAGGCGCAGGAGTGAAATATGTAGGTGAGAAAGCAAGTCCGTTTTTAGGCATCACAAAAAACACAACACTTCCTCATTTGCTTAAAGTAGGAGCGGCATCTGGTGCATTACATGGAGCAGGTGAAGGTGTAGGGTTAGGTCACACACTTCAAAGTGCAGCAGTTGGTGGAGGATTAGGAGCAGCAGGGACAATGGTTGGCAGTGCTTTAGGTCATTTGGCTGGTTCTACTGTCGGTGGAATACGAAGACTTTTTTCTCCTTCTCATAAGCAAGGTGTTGCAACAGACACATTAAGAGAAATCAGTAAACATTTAGGTAAGGAGGCTTCTGAAGAGCTAGGAAACTCTTTTAAGAATGCAGTTCCTACCGATTACGTAGCTGATCATAGTCCTTTTTTACAGGATCTTGTTTTTGATATCGCGAAAAGAAACCAAGGAGCTTATCTTGATTTGACTAAAAGAGCTGGGCAGAGAGCGTTGGGAGGAGGGGAGCGTATTCATCAAGCCGCTGATGAACACTTTGTTCCTCGTCAAAATGTCACAGGTTTAAAAGATGATCTTATCGCGAGTAGAGAAGCAGAATCACATACTCTTTACGAAATAGCCAAGAAAACGCCGATAGGAGAAAAATATTATGGTGCTCTTAATGATTTAATGAAGCGTCCATACTTCAAACAAGCTTATGATGAAGGACTAAAGCGGTTTATTACGGATGGCAACAACGTTAGTCCGTTTTCTTCTCAAAAATTTAGTCTCCTTAAGGAGAAACCAAACATGGGGGCTCTTCATAAGACTAAGGAGGTTGTCGATTTAATGATAAGGACCGAAAGGAGACAAGGAGATAATAGCCAAGTTCGCAGTTTAGTAGGCATTCAGAAAAAGTTATTAGAGCTTATGGATGATATATCATCTGAATATAAGAAGGGACGGGCATTATATCATCAATATAGTTCAGATGTAGATGCTATGGATGAAGGTTCCAAAATTCTTAGAAAGTCAGTTAATAAGGATAAATTCAGTAAAACTTTTGATGAATTACCAGAGGGAGAACAAGAATACTTTAAAAAGGGATCAAGAGCAAAACTTTTACAAGGTATGGGGCAAGCAGGAGATCAAGTTTCCAAGGCAAAGGAGATTTTTGGTACGAATGATCTGTATGAACGATTTGCAAAGATTTATGGAGCAGATAAAGCTTCTGCTGTTAAGAAGGTTGTTGATAGAGAAGCTAATTATGCAGATCTTTATAACAGAATACCAAATCGTATAGCGAATAAAGAGATATCTTTTACGCATAATGTCAGTATGCCAACGGGTAAATTTGATGCAGCTATGCAAGCAGGAAAAGCGGCGGTGAAGGCTTCTTGGATTCCTTTCAAAGAGGCGGCGTTTAGAGAGCGTCAACGGATTGAAAAGGATGTTGTCAAATTGTTAACAGGGGGGACACAGATTAAGAATGATCAAATTGCAAAGCTCATTCAAGATATGATTAAAGCGCAAGAAAAGGGATACGCTACAAAAGAATGGGTGAAAAAGCTTTCTGCTGCGTTGCTTGGAGGAGGAGGAAAAGCATTGGCTGGTCAATTTAATATGCTGAGTACACCAAGGTAGAAGAGGATAAAGCTATGACCCGTTATAGTCCTGCTGTTAATCAAGCGATACGGCAAACGGCAGCGCGATATGGTTTGCCAGAGAGCTATTTGTACCGTGTTGCGCAAGTTGAAAGTGGAGGCAATCCCAATGCAAGGAATCCCCGCTCTTCTGCTGGTGGGTTGTATCAATTTATAGACAGCACCGCCAAACAATATGGTTTGCAGGATAGGTTTGACCCCATGCAAGCGGCAGATGCCATGGGGCGGTTGACGCTTGATAATCGCAATCATTTAAGCCGCCTTTTGGGAAGAGCGCCTAGTGAAGCGGAGTTGTATTTAGCACATCAACAAGGTGCAGGAGGAGCCGCGCGGCTTTTGCAAAATCCCCATGCCAATGCGGCGCAAATTGTTGGGAGCAATGCGGTTGGCTTGAATGGTGGAAACAACGCTATGCGTGCAAGTGATTTTGTCAACCGTGTATTACAGATGTATGGTGGGCAGCCTCATAGAGCAAGTCCTACAGCGCATGGTGGCATTAGAAATAGAGACAACTTGTTAGAGGTTTTAAGGGCATTATTAGCATCACAAGAAGAGGCTTCGGAAGAAGAAGAGAGTGATGAAGATGATAATCCTTTGATGACGCAATTCATGCGGGCGTTTTACGGACCATTTTACCGGAATTAGGATTTATGAGAGATGTCAACGATCTATGATTGGTCGCTTAGAGCGGCGGATAATACGCGCGTAGATGATTTGATTGATTGGTCTGAAGGACAGCATCCTAGCAGTGTGAACACGAGCGCCCGTGTGATGATGCAGCGCGTAAAGGAATACTTGTCAGACACGGGTGGAGAGCTTGAAGGCATTGTTAC